>JAQTTQ010000007.1 GCA_028710685.1 Candidatus Omnitrophota bacterium
GCTTGACTCCAGAATAAGCGCCATACTTTCATTGGGGCAAAGCCTGTAATCTATATCACAGGCGTTCAAAATAAGCGCCCGGGTCTTGGGGGAAAGGTCGTCATGAAAATAGCTCTTTAGACGTTTTTTTAAAGACTTTGCCTTACCGATATAAATAACCTTGCCGGATGCATCTTTCATTAAATATACCCCGGAAGAATCAGAAGCAGTGGCTGCTTTTTCTTTTAAGATATTATTCATTTTCTCTTCACTAAGCCCCAGACCTGCCGTAACTCCTTAACTCTAAAAATAAAACAAAAAAAGACGTAAGAAAATAAAGCTGCTATTAAAATAAATATCAGGCTTAAGAATTTATTCGTAATAATACCGCAAGAAAAATAGCATACCGCACCCATACCTAGGCTTGAGGCAAGAATCCTCAGGAAAGAAAGCTTAATCTCTCCGACCCCAAAATCACCGGCCTTCCTCAGGGCCAGCAGAAACAAAACACAGAAGGTAATTACTCCGGATATTGACGTAGCCAGGGCAATACCGGCTATCTTAAGCGGAAACATCAATATAATATTTAATACTATATTTAAAGCCAAACCTAAAGCCGAAACCTTGGCCGGGGTGAGGGTATCTTTCATACTAAAGAAATACGACTGCAGCACCTTATTGGCGCCGTAAGCGCTTAAACCTATCCCGTAAAAAAAGAGGGCTTCCGAGGTAAGCCTGGCAGAATAAGCATCAAATTTACCGCCGAAGAAAAGGTAATTCACCAATGGCCCGGCGAGGACCATCAGAAAAACCCCTGCCGGCAACATAACAAAGAATACCGCGCGCAGCCCAAAAGAAAGAGTTTGTTTCAGTGCGCTAGAATCCTCTGCTATTGCCTGCCGGGAGAGGGTAGGAAGTATTGCCTGGGAGATGGCATTACTGAAAATTCCCAACGGGAATTGGATCAAACGATAAGAAAAATACAAAACCGCAACCCCGCCCTCCCCCACTATCCAAAACAAGGAACCGAAGATAGAATCGACAAAATTATTAACCTGATAAATACAGGAACTTAAAATTCTAGGCAGCATGAGCCTGCGGATAGCCCTTGCCCCAGGATGATTCAAGGTCTTGGGTAATTTGAACCTAAATCCCTTCTTGTAAAGCACGGGGATTTGTACAACTAACTGTAAAGCCCCTCCGATTAAAACCCCTAAAGCCAAACCCTTAACCCCCTCCCCGAAAATAAGAGCAAAAATAATTATGGAAATGTTTAGCAGGCAGGGCGCAAACGCAGGAACAGCAAAATGCCTCAAGGAATTTAGCAATGCCGTGGCATATGCTGCCAGGCTAATTAATAAAATATAGGGAAAGATAATCCGGTTAAGCTTAACCGTTAAAGCGAACTTCTCCGCAGTGGCCAAGAAGCCCGGGGCGATAAGGCGCACGATAAAAGGAGAGAAGATTATGCCTAATACGGTTATAGACATCAGGATTACTAATAGGATGTTGAGCATAACATTGGCTAACTCCCAAAATTCATCCTTTGAATGCTTAATCTTGTATTCGCTGAATATAGGGACAAACGCGGCATTAGTAGCCCCTTCGCCTACAAAATCACGGAAAAGATTAGGGATCTTAAAAGCTATAACAAATACCTGCGCATAAAGATAAACCCCGAAAAGCCTTGCGATGATCACGTCGCGGACAAAACCCAGGAGGCGGGAAACAAAAGTACCCAAACCGATAATACCGGCTGATTTTGCTACTGCAAGGTTGGATTGGTCCTTATCTATTGACATATCTGCCTTATTATGTTAATATTACTAAAATTTATAAAAATAGGAGATTTAAATATGCCAAGACGCAAAACCTCGATCAAGAAAACACGTTCCGATAGCAAAAAACACCTGCAAAATGTAAAGATTAAGCAAACCCTTAAGAAAACTATCAAAAAATTCCAGGGCTTAGTTACCGCAAAAAACCTGGACGAAGCAAAAAAGATGCTGGCCAGTGTTTTTTCTCAATTGGATAAGGCAGCAAAAAAAAGAACCATTCACCCGGCTACGGCAGACAGAAGAAAATCCCGCCTGATGAAACATTTAAGCAAGGGCGCATAAATTAACCACTAATTTTTCAAGGGCAAAAACGGGCTTTAATCGGCCCGTTTTTATTTCTATATCGCAATTTAAAAGCAGCCTCAGCCTTATTTGCAGGCCGCGCGGATTAACCATATTATTCTCCAAAGAATACCTTAGTCCACCGAGTATCCTTTCCGCAGGCTCCCCTTCCCTTATAAGCTGATTTAATATCAATAAGGCCTTTCCTGCCTGCCTGTTTTCTATTTGGCGGCTTAAGTTGAAAGCGCTAGGAATAGCTTCTTCTTTAAAGCGTATTACCTTCGCATGTTTGCTTACGCTTCTTAAAAATGCGGCCTTTTGCCTCTCCTGTCCTATATCTAATATCAAAATAGTATTCTTATCCTGCCTGGCTGCCCATATAGCAATGAAATCATCTATTGCCTTTTGAAGCCCCTGAGCATCTCTTATCAATACTATCCTCTTATGAGAATTAAGCGGGATGCTTAAAAGCTTTTCCTGCAGCTCTTTAAGGGTGAGTTTCTCAGCATATAATACATCTAGGTTGAAATCTTCTAGTTTACGCGGGAGGGACTCTTCTTTGATACGTTTTAACGCTGCATCTTTGGCGGGAAGATCTTGGCCGATAAACAAATAGAGCATTTTTACTTACCAATCTTCGACTGTCCGCTCAACAACCCTGCGGGCTAGATCGTTAAGCGCATCAACAACCGCATTACTCTCTGATTGTGCCTGCGGGCCGGTAACAAAGTAAATTGAATCGCCGATAAAACCATTCTCCTGCCAGAGTATCTTATCTGTCTTGCTATCCCAAAGGCTTATATTGACTACCAGGTTAATACGATATTCGCTTACATCATCATTATCTAGGTAACGCAAGGGATCTTTACGGAATTCAACCACCTCTCCCTTTAAAATTAAGTCTGCCAGTTCTTTAGCGGCCGGTTTTAAATTACCATCAAATAAATACCTGTTATTCACATACCTGGTAATCTCCGTCTCAATCATCGGGCGGTAAATCCTGTATTTTCTGGCGGCATTAGCCTCGCTGGTGATGTCGATTCGGTTTATAAATGGGGTTACATAAATGGTTTTAAAATCATCCGCAATCATAGAGCGCGTAGTATAGCCGCAACCGGAAAGCATTACCGAGGATAGACAACAGAGAGCAAAAACAAAAAAGTAATGACAGCTTAATTTCTTCATTTTCTATTCTCCAATTCCTGCAGCTTTGCTAAAGACTTTGCCGCCCAGATACTCTTAGGATAATTATCTACCACGTAATTATAATATATGTTTGCCGCCTTATAGGATTTCTGCTTTTCGTAGAATCTTGCGGTATTAAAACTGGACTCGGCCTCTTTCTCATTCAGCTTGGCTATATTAGCTTCGGCCTCTAGCGAAAGGACTGCATCCGGATGATCCCTGACAAATTCCTCGAATTTCTGCTTGGCCTCTCCGGCTGCGCCCTGGTCATAATCTGGGCTGCGCGATAATGCTGCGCGACAGGAAGCAATCTGGAACCTAGATGGCTCGCTCCACTCGCTGTCGGGGTAATTTGAGATCACTTTATTAAAAGCCTCTTCTGCTTCATAATAACGCTGCAGGCTCTTCAAAACCAAACCAAGCCTATACTGCGCCTTGGGGGCTAAAGGCCCATAAGTAGAATTTTCTACTACCTTAGTGTATATTTCAACCGCCGGATTTTCAACCGGCAGAGTAATACCCAGGGCCTTGCGCTTATAACCAGACATAAACTTATCGGCAATGTTATATTCTCTCTCAATGGCCTCTTTTATCCTCTCAGAAAAAGGATATTTATCAATTAACCTCTGGTAAGCCTGGTATGCTTCGTAAAAATTCTCCCGCGCCTCCTCAATCAGGCCTAAATAATACTGAGACTCTGAGGCCTCAAAAGACTTAGGGTATTCTTTAAGCAGCTTCCTGAATTCGCGCCGGGCTTCCTCAAACTTACCTTCACCATAGAAACTCAGGGCGTAATCAAACTGCGCCTTAGGGCTCTCCTTAGCGACATTCTTCGGGTTAACCCATTTCCCGGTCTTAGGGGTCCAGATCCAGAAAGGATAAGCAGGGTTGGCTGAAATGGAAAAAATAATGAGGAAAATTAATATTATCCGCCGCATAATGCTATAACTTTAACATACTACTACGCTTTTGTCAAACAAGAAATAGCAAAATAGGGGACGGTTCTCATAAACGCTAACCCTTTAACACCAATAGTTTAGAGAAACAGCATATTATATAATAACTTCTTAAAGATAACGATAGGCAAAAGGCAGGTCGCTAAAGAATCTACCAAGCCACAAGAGAAGAAATACTATTAGCTCGTTAAAACCTGCAAAGGCTCCCAGCAAAACAGGGGGAAAAACGCTTGCAATAGCCAGGCTTAATCCCGAAATAATAAGCAAGGAAGCCAGCGGGATAATAAAAAGGTTAGCTAAAATGGCAACCGGAGAAATAATCTTAAAATAGTAAGCTATTAATCCGGCTGTACCAAGCCAGGCAGAAAAAGAGATCAGTAGGCTATTCGCAATAACCTTTAAAAACCCTATCCGTAACCTTTCTACCTGGAATAACGCCTTTAGGCAAGGGTATAAATAGGCTATCGCCGCGACGCTAGCAAATGAAAGCTGGAAACTAATCGAAAAAAGGTCCCGGGGATTGATAGCTAGTATAAATAACGCAGCCAAAGATAGAGAACTTTTAAGTGATGTTTCTCTCTGTAGAAAACAACCTATAGTCAAAAATACTCCCATAACGGTCGCACGCATAACCGGAGTTGAGGCACCGGTAATAAAACAATAAAGAATTAAAAAAAATATCACCCCAAAATACCGTATCCTCCTGGGAATACGCAATATCTTAAGCAATACCCCTGATATAAACGCAATAACCCCTACATGAAAACCGCTTACCACCATTATATGCACCGTAGCAGATTTAACCATATAATCATATACAGCTGCAGGGATGCTTTTTTTATCGCCTAAAATCATGGCCCTGTTAATACTTGCGGCTAAAGGGGAAAGGTGCCGCAGGAATACAGACTCTGCATTATCTTTCAGGAAAAAGGCCGACTTTTTAAATAGGCTCCCCTTGTTTGTATTTAAACGAGTTACTGAAGAACTTTTTTTTACCTGCATTAAAAGCGGTATTTTACCCGTAAAAAAACGATAAGGCCTGTAGGCAGAGCCGAACAATATTAACTCCTCTCCATATGAGAAATTATTTATCCCTTTAACAGCTACCCGGATATTCCCGCAGGATTTATATCTCTTTCCTTCAAGCCCCAATTCCTCGACCCTGAAAATAAACGAAGAACCGGCATCCTTAAAGACAGGTTTACTGTTAATAAAACCTTTGATAATATAAGGGCCATTATTCCGGTAGCGGATATAACGGCCTATATCTGTTTTAGGGGTTGTATATGAATTTTTAAGGCAAAGCGCCCCTAAGGTAAATATTAATGCGCAAAGCGTGACTTCAAAACTTAAGCCCTTATTTATAAGGAGCATGCAAGATAGAGCAAGGATAAGAGCGATGATATAGAAAGCCTGGAAAGAAACCTTAAATAAATATACGCATATTATCCCCATGCAGAAAAAGACAACAAAACAACCCAAAACATTCTTCATCTACTGCACCATGATATAATCTTTAATTTTATCGAATTTAGCTTCAGTAATGCCTTTTATACCCTTAAGCTCCTCCAGGCTCCTAAAACCTTTATTAAGTTCCCTGGAATCAATAATGCGCTGAGATAACCTATCACCGATTCCTGATACGCTCATTAAAAGTTTCTTATCCGCAGTATTTATATTTATCTTACCCAAACTTTGGTTAAGACGGCCTAGGCTCTTTCCTGCGGTAAAATGCTTGCATGCAAAATTTATCCCCAACCCTAAAAGATAAATTAAAAGAATGAATACAACCGCCCTTCGTTCATCATTAGTAAGATTAAGCATTAATTCACCTCCCTAATCCTAATAGACGCAAAAAACCCTGAAATCTAACGCTTTTTTTATGGTATACTTTAAGGTATGGGCAAGAGGATCTTGATTATAGATGATGACTATAACGGAGCAAAACAAACCAAAGAGGCCTTGAAAAAAGAGGGCTTTGAGGTAAGTTACGCCTATAGCGCAGAAGAGGGATTCGATAAAATGAAGGAGTCCAAGCCCAATCTCATACTTCTTGATTTGGTCCTTGCTGATGAAAGCGGATTCAAGGTAGCCCAGCAGATAAAGGAGATCCCTGCCTATGCAGATATCCCGATTATTGCCATATCGCTAAAAAAAGAGGCTATAGATAAACATATAGCCTCGAAAATCGGTATTATTGACTACCTGGAGAAGCCCCTGGATATGGATAAGCTTCTCTTCAGGATAAAAGATATCCTCAATATTTAATTATACTACGATATTTACAAGCTTATCCGGTACAATAATGATCTTCTTCAAAGAGTTGCCTTGTAGCCAAGGCTTTAATTTCTCTTCGCCTAAAATCAACTCCTTTATTTTTTCCTCACTCATCCCCGCAGGTACCTCAATTTTAGAGCGCACCTTTCCGTTAACCTGAAGCACAATCTCTACGGTATCCTCAATAAGCATACCCGGATCATACTTTGGCCAAGAAGCCTTGAAAATGCTCTCCTGATTGCCCATAAGGCGGTAAAGCTCCTCTGAGAAATGTGGAATTATCGGGCTAAGCATAATAACTAATTTAGAGAAGACCTCTTTATCTGCGCCAAACTGGTAAATAGCGTTGGTAAATTCCATAAGGCTGGCTATAGCGGTATTGAATTTAAACCCATTAAAATCATCACCCACCTTTTTTATAGTTTTATGCATAAGGCGCACCAACCGATCGTCTGCCTTCTCCTTAAGATTCTCCTGTATGCGCCATACCCGGTTTAGAAACCTATAAGCCCCTTCCAGCCCGCGGTCATCCCACTCTAATTCTGTTTCAGGGGGAGCGGCAAAAAGAATAAAAAGGCGCAAAGAATCTGCGCCGTATCTCTTAATCATAGAATCGGGATCAACGATATTGCCTCTGGACTTAGACATTACCTCGCCGTCTTTTAAAACCATCCCCTGGGTTAAAAGACGGTTAAAGGGCTCGGAGAAATCTATTAATTTTAAATCTTTAAAAAATTTAGTAAAAAAACGCGAGTAGAGCAGATGCAATATCGCATGCTCAATTCCGCCGATATACTGATCAACGGGCATCCAGTAAGATACCTCTTTCCTGTCAAAGGGCGCCTCTTTGAATTGAGGAGAACAAAATCTTAAAAAATACCAGGAAGAATCAAAAAAAGTTGCCATAGTATCCGTCTCTCTCCTGGCCTTCATCCCGCACTTAGGGCACTTAGCCTCTACAAATTTCTTTACCTTTGCCAACGGGCTTCCCCCTTCTCCGGTAAAAGGCGCATCCTTAGGAAGCTCAACAGGCAAATCTTGATACGGCACAGGGACAGCGCCGCATTTATCGCAATATATAACCGGAATGGGACTTCCCCAATAACGCTGGCGCGAAATCAGCCAATCACGTAAACGCCAGTTAGTCTTAATGCGGCCAAACCCCTCTGCCTCCATCCACTTTGATATACTATCTTTTGCCTCTAGATTTGAAGTGCCGTTAAATTTACCGGAATTAACCTGTAAACCATCACCCTCAAAAGCTTCTTCCATAGTTGCCTCATCCAGGCTGCGATCAAAAGGCTTAATAACTACACGCATAGGCAAGCCGTGTTCTTTAGCAAAAATAAAGTCGCGCTGATCATGGGTAGGAACAGCCATGATTGCCCCGGTTCCATATTCCATCAGGACATAATCCGCAATCCAGATAGGGATTACCTCATTATTTACCGGATTGAGAGCATAGCTTCCGGTAAAAATACCCTCTTTCTTTACATCCGAAGAGGCACGGACAATTTTACTCTTTTTGGAAACTTTATCGATAAAATCCAGGGCTTCTTTTTCATGTGGTTTCCCGCGGATAAAATCTTTTGCCGCCGGATGTTCGCAAGCCAAAACGATATAAGTTGCCCCGAATATAGTATCCGGGCGCGTTGTAAAAACTGGTATAACCGTATCAGAATCCTTAAGTTTAAAATAAATCTCCACTCCCTGGCTCTTGCCTATCCAGTTCTCCTGCATGCTTAAAACCCGCCCTGGCCAGTTCTTCAGTAATTTTAAATCTTCCAGGAGCCTCTCTTTATATTCCGTAATCTTTAAATACCACTGCTCTAAGTCTTTTTGCTCTACCTTGGCATGGCACCTCCAGCAACCTCCATCAATTACCTCTTCATTAGCCAAAGTTGTTGAGCATTCCGGGCACCAGTTTACGGCCGATGCCTTTCTATAGGCTAACCCGCGCTCAAGCATCTTTAAGAATATCCACTGGTTCCACTTATAATAGCTGCTGTCACAGGTAGAAAGTTCCCTGCCCCAGTCATAAGAAAAACCCATTTTCTTTAATTCTACTTCCATATCCTTGATGCACTTATGGGTCCAGGTATCCGGCTTAGTCTTATTTTTAATCGCCGCATTCTCCGCAGGCTGACCAAAAGCATCAAAACCCATCGGATGTAAAACATCATATCCCTGCAGCATCTTAAGGCGCGCGGCCACATCTCCGATGGTATAATTACGCACATGGCCCATATGTATTTTCCCTGAAGGATACGGGAACATCTCCAAAAGATAGTATTTTTTATTATTTGAATACGGAGAGGCCTTTAAAAGCCTCTTTTTATCCCAATATCCCTGCCACTTCTCTTCAATTTTCTTAAAGTCGTAGAACATAATTATCCTGCCTTAGCTAATTTCCTCACCAGTTTTAAATTCATTTCATCGCTTAAAGGGCTATCCTTAGGAGTCTCTAAAATCATTGGTATTTTCTTAAGCTTAGGGTGGTTAATAATCCTCTTCATCCCCTCTAAGCCTATGCTCCCCTTGCCGATATGATCATGCCGGTCATGATGCGAGGCTAAATCCCCGTGGGCATCGTTTAAATGAATAAGTTTAATTAATCCTATGCCCACCAACCCCTCAATTTCATTAAGCATAGATGATAAACCTTCCCTGGTACTTAAATCATAGCCTGCCAGGTATGCGTGCGCAGTATCCAGGCATAGGCCTAGGCGTAATTTATCCTTTATGCCGGAGATGATTTTCTTCTGATGCTCAAATTTATAGCCTAACCATGACCCGCTTCCCGAGGTATTTTCAAGGAGTATCCCTACCTTAAGCCCTTTAGTTTCATCCAGTATCTTATTCAAGGCATTAATAAGCCTGGCGATCCCCGCTTCCTCAGAGGTATCCTTATGGCTTCCCATATGGGTTACGATATAATCCGCCTCCAGCCTTGAGGCCTCTTGGATATCTTCAATATAAGACTGGATTGAACCTTTATAAAGCCTGGCATCTGGAGAAGCAAGATTAATTAAGTAGGATATATGGATAAAAACCGGATTTATCTTAAGCTTATTACGCCGGACTTTAAATTCCTCGATATCTTTACTGTCTAGAGGCTTGCCCTTCCACTGTTGGGGATTTCGGGCAAAAATTTGCATGGTTTGACAGCCTAGGGCATGCGCGCGGTTAAGCGATTCGTAAATTTTACCTGCCCCGGATACATGGATGCCTATGGTCATAATTTATAAATTATACCCCTCCTTCTAAATAGCGTCAAGGTTATAGTTGACAATGCCCTGGGGCAATGTTATATTTATAACCGCTAATCTTATAGATTTTATGGGGCTGTAGCTCAGCTGGGAGAGCACTTGCATGGCATGCAAGGGGTCAGGGGTTCGATCCCCCTCAGCTCCACCATTCTCCGTATATCTCTTGCCGAAGTGGCGAAATGGCATACGCGGCAGCCTCAAAAGCTGTTGAGCGCAAGCTCATGTGGGTTCAACTCCCTCCTTCGGCACTATTTTTGTCGCCTCTTTTAATATGCAGAAAAAGGTAATCTTACTAGTTTTCTTTCTATGCTTAGCCCCGCAACTCTCCTTTGGCGAAAACGGCATCCTTGATAAACTTACCATAGAAGCAGCAAGAATAAATACGCCCGCCCAAAACCGTTCCATTATCCATAATACAGTTTCAGGCCCAAGCCTGTATTCCTCCGATGTTTTCAATAGCTCAGCCAAAAAATATATAACCAAATTTAAAGACTCCCCGGTATATTTAGTAGACGCTGTTATAGACGAAGTACTCTACCGTATTAAAATTAAAGAATTGGTCATCTACACCAATACCCAGCCAGAGCCTACAAGCTTTCTATATTTACGTATCTACCCCAACAGCCCGATGTTTATAATGCGCAAGGATAACGTCCGATTCAATAAAGTCGAAATAAACGGCATTACTGCAAACTATGAACTTTTAGGTACCCTGCTAGAAATAGAGCTCCCGCAACCCTTAAGACAGAATGAAAGTATCAATCTTTATATGGAATTCTCCGAACTGCTGCAAGAGATAATCCCACCTTCAGACAATCTATTCAGCTCGCTTGATCCTACTTCCAGTAGCGTTGGCGGATTTGTTGATTACGGCGTATTTGGCTATTACAAAGAGATAATAAGTCTGGGGCACTGGTTCCCTATGCTAACCCCTTATAGAAACGGAGAGTGGTCGCGTACGCCTCCTGCGCGAAACGGAGATATCCAAAACTTTGAGGAAGGAATTTTTAAAATAAATTTTACAGCAGATAATGATACTGTAATAGCCAGCGCAGGGGTAAAAATCGGTGAAAAGGCCTCCGGGGTAGAAGGAAAGAAGACATCGGCTTATATCGGTATCGGTATGCGTGAATGCGCCTTTCAGCTAAGCAAACATTTCCAGGTCCTTAAAGAAAAAGTGGGAGAGACTATTATTGAATCTTATTTCTTAAAGGGCCACAGCGATTTCGGTAAAAATATCCTCTCTTACACTGCTAAGGCCCTAAAGCTCTATGGAGACTTACTCGGTGAATACCCCTTCTCTGAGCTTAAGGTAGTTGAGACCTACCTTACAGGAGGAGCAGGAGGGATGGAATTCCCTGCTTTTATTACTATATCCTCTTATTACAACAACCCTAAAATTAACTTGGGGCCTATGGCGCTTCTGTTTGGCAATAAAAATAAAGAACTGGAGGAGAGCTTACGCCCCATGCTACAAAACACCCTCGAGTTTATTGTAGCGCATGAAGTTGGGCATCAATGGTGGAATACGGTAGTGGGAAGCGACTCTATTAATAGCGCCTGGGTTGACGAATCACTAACTAATTATTTTTCTTTGGTTTATTTTGACAAGATATACGGGAGGGCGAAATTTGAAGAACAAAAACTTTATAATCTGAGGCTGCCTATCCTTCTAGCGAAATTTGCGGGGACATCCGATAAAGGAGTTAACCGGCCTTCCTCAGAATTCACCGATACCATGCAATACGCCGTGATAGTCTATTCTAAAGGAGCTTATTTTTATGACGAGTTGAGCCAACTCTTAGGAGAAGCTAATTTCTTAAAAACAGCCCGGGCTTACTATAACACGTATAAGTTCTCCTTAGCTCCGGAAGAAGGCTTTATTAATGTAGCAAAGAAAGAGCATCCTAAGTTTAAAAACAAGATCGATGCCCTATACCGACGCTGGATAATAGAAGAACACATGTATGAAGATATTAAAGGCAATTTTATCGAAGAAATCGCCAGAATGGCAGGAGTAGAGATTCCTAAAGTAATCGACTTTGATAAGGGCCTATTTAATTCTTTTAAAGATATAATGCGCTTTGGCGGTAAAAAATAAGATTATTCGGATTTTAGATATGGGATGATAGCGCGGTATATGCGCTGGGCAATAATCTTATACCCCTCTTGGTTAGGGTGCATAAAATCGCTCTTCATGGCAGGATTGGTAATTATGCCGCTTAATACTGCCGGGACAAAAATTGAACCTGTCTCTTTAGCCAGCCTGGAAAACTTCATCCGGTAATCCCGCAGGAAGAACCCCGCGCTTACATCAACAATAACCGTAATTGCTCCCTGGCCTTGGGCCTTAAGGATCATTGACCTGACATTATCTATAGTAGACTCCTGCGGTATGTCCTTTAAGAAATCATTTCCGCAAAACTCGATTAAAACCAAAAAAGGCTTTCTAGCTAATACATCTTTTTCTATGCGCTTAAAAGCGCTGATAGATGTGTCTCCGTCTACCCCGGCATTTATTACCGGCATTTTTACCATTTTAGAAAGAATTGAGGGATAGTCTTCCCCGGGCTTAACCCCGTAGCCAAAAGTAATACTATCCCCGAAACAAATAATATTCTCTCCAGAAGAACCTGTATTCTGAACCTCTCTTTTATCGCAGGCAGATATGGTAATAGCACAAAAACATAGCAACACTATTAAGAGTATCTTAATTTTTTGCATAATTTAACCTCAGCTGTCCGCAGGCAGCATTTATATCCTCTCCCCGCTCTTTACGCAACGTTACATTAATTCTTGACTTAACAAGGTAATCTTTAAAGATATCCACGCTATCCTTTGCAGCCGGTGCAAATCTTAATTCCGGGATATAATTTGAGGGGATCAAGTTTACCTTAGCCAGCTTAAAATCTTTTAGTAGCCTGAACAAATCTTCAGCATCTCTAAGCGAAGAATTCAGGCCCTTGATTAATATATACTCAAAGGTAACCTGGCGGCGGGTTTTAAGGCTGTACTCTTTGCAGGTATAGATAAGCTCCCTAAGCGGATAAACCTTATTTACCGGCATAAGGGTTGACCTTAGTCCATCGGTAGCCGCATGCAGCGATACGGAAAGCTCCAATTGCAGCCCCTCTGAACTTAATCTCTCTATGCCGGGGATGATCCCGCTGGTTGAAATGGTAATCCTGCGCGCTCCGATATTTAGCCCTGCGCTTGAATTCATAATCCTGATTGCCTTAATTACATTATCGTAATTATCCATAGGCTCTCCCGTGCCCATAAAGACCAAGTGGGTAAGCCTGTTTTCTAAAGCATTGTCTTTTAAATAAATCGCCTCTTCGAGGATCTCCCCCGTGGTTAAATCCCTCTTAAAACCGAGCATACCACTGGCGCAGAAACTACATCCATACTTACAACCTACCTGGGAGGAAAGGCATCCCGTAACCCTGGACTTGGCAGGAATAACCACGGCCTCAATTGAATTATTGTCTTTTGATCCTAAAAGAATTTTTCTTGTACCATCCTGAGAATCCAAATGCTTCAGCAACCTGAAACCTAAAACATAAAACCTATCTGCAAGCTCTTTTCTCAACGACTGGGGGATATCGCTCATATAATTGAAATCCCAGACCCCCCTTTTGTATAGCCACGAAAATACCTGGCGGGCATGATAAGGCTTAGCGCCTAAAGCTAAAAACTCCCCCTCCAGCTCCTTTAAGTCAAAATTCTTGATATCCCGCATATTAATTATTGAGAACGAAGCTGTTCTTTATCAACCTTACCAGTGCGGTTTTTAGGAAGTACGGCTTTAAATTCAAAATAATGAGGGATCTTGAAATGGGCAAGGTGTTTCCTTAGAAAATAACGCAGGTCTTCCTCAGAGACGGACTTTCCCTCTTTCACAACTACGAAGGCCTTGGGCACTTCGCCTCTTAATTTATCCTTAACCCCCACTACCGCTGCCTCCGATACAGACTCATTCTTCTGTATCGCCGCCTCGACCTCCGGCTCAAAAACAATTTCTCCCCCTACCTTAATCATCTCTTTCTTCCTGCCAACAATATAAAGATACCCCTGCGAATCAAATTTGCCCAAATCACCAGTATGGAACCATCCCTGGCGCATACACTCGGAGGTAAGCTCAGCATCCCTATAATATCCGTCGGTAACAACCCATCCCTTAACTACTATTTCCCCTACCTGCCCCGCGCTTAACTCCTGGTCGGCATCATCAAAGATTTTTATCTCTATCCACGGCGCAGGCCTGCCTACACTCTCAATCTTATCCGACCCCATAGGCAAGACTGCGGTAGGCGCGTTAGTCTCGGTCATCCCCCATCCGTTTAAAAGGTGAGCCTTGGGACAAAACTGGTGGAACCTGCGTAATGCATCGGGAGAACTCGAGGCACCGAATGTCACAATCCAGCGCAAAGAGGTTAAATCAAATGTCTCAAACTCCTTTAGTTGCAATAAGGCATAGTACATGGAAGGAACTATCCAGAAAAAGTTGACCTTGTATTTAGCAATATTCTTTAAGAATTCAAGAGGTATAAAACGCTCCATTAAAACAAGCTTCAAGGAAAAACATATTGTATTTTGGATATAAATAAGCCCTCCCAGGTGAGAGAAAGGCAAGGCGCAAAGCGCGGTATCTTTATGGCTTAAATCTGAATTTACGAAAAACTCCATGGATTTAGGAGGGGCTAAAAGCTGGCTGTAACTTATCAATACCCCTTTGGGCTTTCCGGTCGTACCCGAGGTATAAAAAATTATCGCGTAATCTTTTTCCTGAGTATCAACATTAACGGCTACATCGCTGCCTTTATCCAAACAATCGTTAAAGAATAAATAATCCTCCTGTCTATCTTGGCAAGTTATTACCGTCTTTAAGAAAGGAACCCTTGCCTTAAGCGCGGTTAAATCCAGCGTAGCCTTAGGCTTTATTATCAAAACCCTGGATTCAGAATGCATAAGGCATGAAGAGAGCTCCTCTGAGGTAAGCATAAAATCCAAAGGCACAGCTATTGCGCCTAGCGCCCATATTGCCAGGTAACTATAAATATACTCCGGCCAGTTAGGAAGGTACAAGGCTACCCTATCCCCCTTCTCTACCCCTATCTTCTTAAGGCTGTTTGCCAGCGTAAGGTATCTCTCCTGCAATTTCTTTAAAGTTATTTCTTCATCCCTGAAAATAACCGCAACCTTATCCGGATTAATATTTGCCTGATCCCTTAAAATATCCAGTATCTTCATAATTAACCTAGCTCTTTCTCTATTTTATTTATAAGTTCCCCTGTCTCCCTAATCAAGAGAGCAGGCAAAAAATGCGACATTTCTGCCTCCTGTTTCAGGCTTTTTAAGCTGCCTAACAATCTTTTCAATGTAACAAGGCGCCTCTTTTCCTGGGCCTCCTCAGGCTCTAATTCTTTCCTTTGCCTGATGAGCGCGGTTAATCCTTTTCTCACCTCTTGCGTATCTTTCCCGTGCTCGAGAACATCTTTCTTTAGCCTAGAGTAATCCTCTTCGTCGATATCCTTTTTATTCTTTGCCTTGCGCAGTAGATCAACTGCCTCATAGGTAGGCAGTTTAGCGGTATTTACAGATTCGGCATAATCTCCCTTAAGATAGGCCGGCTCTTCTTTCTCCAGGAAATAATAAGAACGCAAAAGTTTCATTGCCGTGACCTTCTTGATGCCGACCTCTTTGGCCGTATAGGCCTCAAAGGTGGCAAATCCCCACTCCTTATAGAGCTTGTCCTTAAGGACGCAGTAGAGCGAACGCCCTAGATTAATCCAGGATGATTTGAAATTCCTAGCGCTCTCTAGGACATGATAACGCAACGAACCTTCATCTAAGGAGGCCATTTTATTCTCGATAGCTTCAAGAGATTTTGTCTTATGTGCTTCCATCAGTTTTTATCCTTAAAGATCCTTTCCAGGCCTTTTCCGAAATCCTTAAACTTTTCAATATTATCAGTTACCTTCCTGATTAAGTCAGCGGGGTTTTGAAGGGCAAGGTTTTTGGCAGCCGAGAGTAGAATTATCTTCTTAAGTTCCTTGGGATTAAAGCTGGGACGGTCTAATTTAGTCTTTACCTTAAATTCTAATGCAAGGTCTCCTTTTGCATCGGTAAATAAGTCCAGGGCGCTCTTGGTAATGTCAAGAGAGGTAACTTGCACATCCTCCTGGCGCGCAGGCTGCGCATAAACTAAATCCGAGAGCTTAAAATTAGTTATAATCTCTAAATCGTTATTTTGCGAACTAAATACCGACCTAATATTAAGCCTTGCCGAATCCAGCTGCCTGTCAGAAATAAAATTCCCGTAGTATGGGCTAAAGTAGGTTAAATCCAAATCCTGCAGCCTTAAAACAGCATCCATGTCCTTAGGCACGAAATCAATCCATCCAGAAAAGTTAATATCCCCTATTTTAGTTGAACTTAAATTAAGAAAACTTGCCGCAACCTTAAAATTTGCCTTCATAGAGTTCACCGGGAAAAGCACCTTGGAGATATCCGCATTTATGGAAGTTAATACGGTCTTAAAGCCCCGGCGGTCAACCTTCTTATCGATAAACACAACCGTGCCGTTTCTTATAGTTAAACCGGCTAAATATACCTTTGGTGCCTGCCCCTTTAAGCCAAGTTGCGGAATATTAATTTTACCTTCGGCAGACTGCTCAAGTACAATCACCGGATTAACCAAGCTTACCCTGCTTAAAACAACCTTACCGGCGAGAAATCCCAAAAGGCTGGGTGAAACCGAAATCTTATCGGCCTGGAATAACTCACCTGCCTTAAGCTTGATTAAATTAACCGTTAAGGGGACAGTAATATTTACCTTGTCGATGCTCGCCTTAACCTTAAGGGACTGCTCAATCTGCCCGACTATTATTCCCTTGGCAAAATAAGAAAATGCCAAATTTAGGATAACAAATAAGACAATTACCGCAAGGATAACTGCAATTAAGATCTTAAAAAATTTTTTCATTCATTAAACCCTTAAATTAAATACAGCCTAAAAAATAACGGTCTTATCTTTAAACCTGAATACTCGATGTTCGATATAAGCGCGCAGGGCATCGGAAAGAGCCCTCTTCTCTAAATTCCTCCCCTTTAGGAGAAGCGCCCTTAAATCATCTTTGTGCGATATCACCTCCACTGCCTGGGCAATAATCGCTCCGGTATCAAGCCCTGCCGTGACAAAATGGCTGGTTGCCCCGATTACCTTAACCCCTCTGTTTAATGCCTGTTGATAGGGATTCTTCCCCTTAAACGAAGGAAGAAACCCATGGTGTATATTTATAATGTCGTTGCCGAAAGACTTAATAAAATGCGGGGATAGCACCAGCATATAACGGGCAAGGGCCAGAAAATCAACAGAACCCTTGGTTAAAGATATTATCTCCTTTTCCCTCCTGTTGCTCTTATTTGCCGGTATAAAATAAAAAGGCACATTATGCTGCTTAACTAACTTGCCATGCCCCTCGAAATTACTAATTACAAAAGGAATATTAACGCCCAACTCTCCTCTCTTATAAAGATAAAGTATCTCGGCGAGGCAATGGTCAGGCTTAGAGACAAGTACGCCCATAGATAAGGGTATTCCTTTTTCATAGAGCCTTGCCCTGGCCTTAAAATATCTGGCAACCCTACCTAAACCTTCTTTCAATTTGCCTATGTTACATGTCTTATTTTCCGTTATAAACTCAACCCGCATAAAGAAATAACCTCCCTGGGGGTCAGAGGAATACTGGTCAAGGGTAATAATATTGCCCGTAGATTTAAATATGAAATCCGAGACCCTGGCCACTATTCCCTTCTGGTCCCTGCACTGCAAAAGAAGAATATAGGTATTCATATTTTATTTCCTTTCGCTATTTATACTATTGAAAACCTTATCCCTTAATTCTGAAAAATCTCCCGGCCCAAAGGAAGATGTCTCAACGGGAGGCAAGACAGTAACACTGGCTAAAACTTTTGATTTAAATATCCAGCTTCCTTTGGGGATTGCATCACGGGTCCCTTTTATACAAATAGGGAGAATAGGCCTCTTCTCTTTTATCGCCAGCTTAAATGCCCCATTCTGGAAAACATTCATTTCCTCAGTTTCGCTGCGTGTGCCTTCTGGAAAAAATAGCACCGACATATCTTTTCTCAGCCACTCAGCCGCTTCACGGTAAACCTTTTTAATACTGGAATATTCCCCGCGGGCAAGCTTTATATGTTGGGTAAGCGAAAGGCACCATCCGATAAATGGTACTTTAAACAAGCTCTCCTTGGCAACCCATTTGAATTGCATTCTTGTCTTATAGAGAACAACGATATCGGCCATACTCTCATGGTTGGCGATAGCAACATAAACCCTGCCGTAATCAATGTTCTCAAGCCCTTTGATTTCAAATTTCCAAAATGGATTTAAGCGGATAATGGCATCCGACCACCAAAAACACTGCATGTGGGCGATTTTTCTCTTTTTATCAATAGTATAAAGAACGGCCCACAAAAAGAAGACTACAAAAGCAAGCGCCATAGTTAATATTATATTGTAGATCCAAATGGCGATAGAAAGGAATATTTTAAGCATAGTATTTTAAAAACCGTACCAATAGTTAACTAGGGGCTTACCCTCATTTGAATGATCAATTATTATATTCTTAAGCCGGGTATATTCTAAAAGGCCATCCCGGCCAAGTTCCTTGCCAAAACCGCTCTGCTTGAACCCACCGTAAGGAAGCTGGTCATAAAACATGCCGTAGGTATTTATCCATATTGTCCCGGCATTAATCTTTTTAGCCACTTCTTCAGCAAGCCCTAGATCTTTACTCCAGATACAAGCCGCCAGGCCAAAATCGGAAGAATTAGCCAACTCCACTGCTTCCTTTGAATCAGAAAAACTTCCAACTATAGCTACCGGCCCAAAAACCTCTTCTTTAAATATATGCATATGCGGTTTGACATTGCCGATAACCGTAGGCTCAAAAAAATACCCGTTTTTAAGCTCCGCATCCTGAGGAATCTTTCCGCCACACAAAATTCTTGCCCCCTCTGTCTTAGCCTTCTCCAGGTAGGCAATAATTTTCTTGCGCTGGCTATCGGTAACTAAAGGGCCCATTTGGGTCTCATGGTTATCCGATAAACCTAATTTTATAGCCTTAGCCTTGCTTACAAAACTAGCCACAAATTGGTCATAGATCTTTTCCTGGACAAGGATGCGCGACATAGCTGTACACATCTGTCCTTGATTTAAGAAAACCGAACAAAGAGAACTGTTTACCGCCGTTTCGATATCAACATCCGCAAAAACCAAGCTTGCAGATTTGCCTCCCAACTCCAAAAGAAGCTTCTTAACGCTTGAAGATGTATACCTGAGGATTTCTTTGCCCACTTCCAGGCTGCCGGTAAAAGAAACCATGTCTATTCTCTTATCGCAGCAAAGTATCTGCCCAGACTTTGCCCCGCTTGCATTGATAATATTCACCACCCCAGGAGGCATTCCTGCCTCATGAATAATCTTGCCCAATTCAAAGGCAGTAAGCGGGGTTATACTGGAAGGCTTTAATATTACGGTATTGCCCGCTGCAAGGGCAGAAGCCAGCTTCCATGAAGCAATTAAAAGCGGGTAATTCCACGGGATAATTAAAGATACTACCCCTACGGGCTCACGCAACAAAACTGCCCCTGCCTCTTGCGCAGGAGCTAAAGTTTCATTAATAAGATAATTCTCAAGATTATTAGCAGCATGCTCAAAAGTTTTAGCAGCAGAAGGCACATCCATAAAGGTTGTCTCTTTTATAGGCTTACCCGTGCTCTCTGTTTCAATCCTTGCCAGCTCTTCTGCCTTATTAAGGATACCCTCAGCGATCCTAAGAATAACAGCCTTACGCTCCTTGAGAGAAAAACCCCTCCAGGCTCCTTTATCAAAAGCCTTCCGGGCACTCTCAACAGCCAGGTCAATTTCTTTTTCTGAAGCCAGGAAAACTTGGGCAATAACCTTGCCGGTAGAAGGATTGAGGACATTCTGCCTCTCCCTAGTCTCAACAAACTCTCCGTTTATATATAAAGGGGCACAATTCATCGTATTTTAACTTCCTTAAATAAAGCAAAAAGCCTGGTAAAGGGCACATACCATTTTGAGAGTTGTCCTAACTGGCCGGATAATTTCATCCTTCCCTGGGTTACGGCAACAAAAGAATCTAATTTTCCTAAAAATACCTGTTCCCAAACTTCCCGGGGCGCGGAAATGACAAACGGGGCGTCTGCATCCAGGTCAAGCCTCACAATTTTTCCTTTTTCAAAGTTAAATTTATAAACCTTATCCGAACCATCAAGCTTGATAGCCAGCTTGACGGTAAGATTCAGTTCTTCGCCTTTTCTGGCAATCAGCTCATCCTTATTAACCAAATCAACTATTGCCTGTATATGTTCCCTTGAAAACATAGGCAGGCTTAAATTTAGCGATAAATCTGATTTTAAGGCCTTATCCAAATCATCCAGGATATCGCTTTTGAAAATCCTTGCTATAGCCGTAGTGCGCACTGCCTCCTCTAAGGCCTCAATCAGGCTCATGGCATCGCAAAATTTATCTGCCAAGGCTACAGCCCCGTGGTTTTTTAATACCACGAGGTTATTTGTTTTAAGCGCGGCAATAACCGGCTGGGGGCTTACCACTGTCGGGGTATCCTGCTCAATCACAGGAATCGTACCTAAATAAAACTTTGTCTCAAAGGTCAGTGCCTTGAGGTCGGAGGTTACTGCAAAATAACCGTTAGTTAAGGGGGGATGGGCATGTATTACTACATTCGCTTTAAAGTTTTTATAAACTAAAGAGTGCAGCGGTAATTCTGAGCTTGGCTTAATGGAGGAATATACCTTTCCGGTATTTAAATTTACCCTCACGATATCCTTATGCCTTAGCTCCCCCAAAGAAGTGCCGGTTGCGGTAATAAGTATATTTTCATCATCCAGGCGGGCACTAATATTCCCGGATTTAGCTACCGCCAGCCGAGCCTGATAAAGCCGGCTGCCTACCCTTATAATCTCTTTTCTTAACTTAAGTTCTTTTCCAAAATTCATCTTTTAATCTCCATACGGATATGCTTAGTTATTAAATTACCGGGAGTAATATCAAAGGCAGGGTAATATCCTTTAGCCCCTTTCGGAGCCAGCCTTAATCCCCGGTATTCCAGCATCTCCTTATCCGGGCGGATTTCTATCTTTATCTCCTTACCGCTTTTTTTATCCGAGGGAGGAGGGCATATAACATAAAAGGGGATCTTAAAATACCTAGCCGTAACCGCAATCTGATATGTGCCGATCTTATTGGCAATATCTCCGTTTAAAGCCAAATGGTCTGCCCCTACGATTACCTTATTTACTTTTTTAAGCGACATTACCGAAGCCACCATATTATCAGTAATCAAGGTAACATCAAAACCCGCCCTTTTTAGCTCCCAGGCAGTAAGCCTGGAACCCTGCATATAAGGGCGCGTCTCGGTGGCAAAGAATTTTATGGTTTTGCGCTGTTTCTTAGCTATAGCTGCGATTAAGGGCATAAGTCCGCTTATGTTACAGTGGGTTAAAACAACATCCCCGTCTTTTAAGAGCCTTGCCGACTCCTCTGCCTGCGCAAGCCTGCTATATTTTAAACCCTCAAGAAAACCTAATATACATTTTTCTAAAGGCGCTTTGCCATTCGACCAGCTTAATACCATATCGGTTAAAGACTTAAATGATAATGTCGGGCGGGTCTTGTTAATCTCTGCGGCAACATTTGCCAATTCCTTGCCTCTTCCCTGTTTAAGCAGCTGAAGGAAAATATACATCACCAGAAGCACCTGGCCAACCGCACGCGTCTTCATATCCTTAATTGCCTTGCAGGCTTGCCGGTAATGATGCGCCTTTATATAAACGAGCTCCTGCGGCAGCCTAGTCTCATCGAGTATATAGATAATCTTTCCTTTTAGCTGGATTGGCCAGAATAACGGCGAAAATTTCATTTCCCCTCTAGTTTTCTTACTGTCTCTAAGGCAATCTTTAAAATATTTGCCTCTGCCATATAATACATCGGGTTCATGAAGCCCATCTCTCCCGTAACCACATTATCGCTCACCGCTAAAATTGAACCGGCTTTAATATTGTAAATCTGGGCGATAGTAAGAAGAGTTGCAGAAACCATATCAACTGCCAAGGCCCCCTCCTTGCGCTTTGCCTCCACTATCTCGCGGGTCTCCCGTAAGAGCGCATCTGTGGTCCAGGCCTTGCCGCGATGGATATTAACACCCATTTCCTTTCCTGCTTCATATAAGGTATCGACGATCTTTTTATCGGCAACCGTCTTAAAGTCTTTATCAACGTAATAAGGCGTAACCCCATCACCGCGGATAACCTCATCTACTACGAATATATCTCCGACTTTAATATTTTCATCCAAAGAACCAGCGGTGCCGACTCGGATAATATTTTGAATCTGGGCATTGCACATAACTTCGGTAGTAATGGAGGTATCGGTAGAAAACCTTCCTCCGTTAACCGCGGTTATCTTTATCCCTTCAACCGTGCCAGTGTACATAGAATACTCCATAAAGGTAAAGTTCTTCACCGGGTTATCAAATTTCTTTAATAAAACATCCAGCCTGTCCCTTGGCCCGGGGACGATTGCATACTTGCCTACATCCTGCGGCCTAAGCTGCACCATCTCCGTTAAATCCTTCCCCGTTAGATGTACCTCCTTTTGCATCTGCATATTAATTTCTCCTTTTAAGATAACAGCCTTGACAAATTAATCCCAAGAATATTCTCCTTATCCTCTTGGGATATCTTCAAATCCCTGATCGCCTGCATACTGACAGCGGGGTCTTTTTTTGCCGGATAATCGCTGCCCCATAAAATATGCCTCGGACCTAATAATTCAAGGGCTGCGCTAAAATTTGCCTCAGTTTTATCTCCCGAAGTATCCACATAAATATTCTTTAAATAATCCGTAGGGTTTCCTTTTAAATCTTTGACAAATTCTACTGAACGCAGCATCTGATATGTTGAATCGAACCTCCCGGTTAAATGAGGCGTTACTCCGCCGAAGTACCCAAAGATGAATTTTACCCCGTAATCACGCAGAATATCGGACATCAAAAGTTTGCCGATACAAATGGTGGTATCAAAAATATATTCGATTACCGGGGTCAGAAGAGGATCCTTAACCCGCTCAAAACCAATAGGGTTTACAATTTGAGAATGCACAAAAACCGGAATGTTTTTATCCTGCGCTATTTTATAAACCTGAAGGAACCTAGCATCATCAAGGTAAATTCCGTTATAACTGGTTGCCAGGGATATTGCCTTAAAGCCCAGCTCTTCGGTTGAACGCTTAAGCTCCTTAATCATATCCGGTTCATGGTCAATGGGAAGTATGGCAGCCCCGATAAATCTGTCAGGGTATTTTCTTATTATCCTGCTTACGTGGTCATTAAATATGCGGACAACTTCGGATATGCTCCCTAATTTTAAGTGGGCATCGGATGTGGGATATGATAAAACTGCCTTATTGATACCTGCCCCATCCATAACCCTAAGCTGGGATTCTATCTCTCCCCAGCCTTTATGGTAAAAATGGGCATTATTAATAATGCCTTCCGGCAGCCAGTGGCTATGCGCATCAATTACCATTAATGCTCCCTGCTACCTAATATGCGCTCAGTCATCTCTATCTCATAAAGAAGCTTGATCTCCTCAAGCGCCTTCCTCCCTAATTCTTTTACAATTGCCTTTTCAATAGCGCGCAATTTAGCAACGATAAACAGATAATCAGGCTTAAGCTTCTTATCCTCAAATTTGAGCCCTAAGCCATCCCTTTCTTTTTTCTCTATATATTCCTCAAATTGTCGTATGAATTTAGCCGACGAGCCATCCCTCACCCTTGCCTTGAGTTCTTTAAGTATAAACCGGTCGACCTCAACCTGGGTAAATTTACGCTCGATCTTATCCAATGATTCTTTAGTATTCTTATAGAACCATACCAGATAACGCTTTTTTAAATTCTTGACCTCTTTCTTATCCATCATTTCTTTATCAGCTCCACCCTATCGAAGTAAAGGGTTCCGCTTGATTCAGGCAACGGCTCAAACTGATAGCTCTTCAGAGGAAAATCTATTACCGAGTTCTTATCCGATGACTCCGGCTGCCAGTCATCGCGCACCACAAACTGGTCAAATAAGCAGACTACCTCTTTCCAACCGTTAAAATCATCGTTAATAATAAAACGCCACACCTCGTTACCGCTATCTTTAACATCAACGGCTATCCTGTTTTTTGAGTCTGACCCGTACATATAAAAGGCTAGGCCGCTATAGTCATCCCAGATAATATCCTGAGGGTCAACTAACCATCCGGCATTCTGGGCATCCAGGTCAAAACCGCGGGCAATCCACATATATCCTCCGGCAACAGCATCGTAAACAACCTTTAAAGATGAATCATTAGAATATTTTATCTCTGGTTCCGATGATACCTCTACGGAAGAACCGTTTCCCGAACCAAAATCAATAGTACCGTCCAATCCTCCGATAATAGGGGTTTCAAAATCATCAATTATAAGATTATCGCCCTGAGCAAACGAAACTACGGAAAAAGCCAGAATTAACGCCGCCAGCAAGAGAGATTTCTTCATTCTTCCTCCTATTTTTAAAAACTTTATATAATAAATAACCTATTTATCCGGATGCTGCTGTTTAAACGGAATAATCGGCGCCACCCAAGGCGTCTGCTGATTAATTACCGATATCTCCAAAGGACAGACATTAGCCGGTACGGTCAATGCAAACTTTACGGCATCTTCAATAGCCTTAGTCGACATTAGCCTGGAGGTATCGCTGGTAACATTCTCCAGTTTACCGGTAAGGTCGGTATCCGTTACCCCGGGGAGAATCGAAGTAACCTTAATCCCGTGGTCGCGTAATTCCCAAAATAACCCCTTGGAGAAAGCGCGTAACCCTACTTTTAAAGAACTATATACTATAAAGTTTCTTGGCACCGGATCTACAAGCGTAGAGCCGGAAACGATATTAATAATTGCCCCGGACTTCTGCTTGATCATATCATTGATCACCAAACGGATAAGGCGCACATAGCCTAAATAATTAGTATGCGCAAGTTTCTCTAAATCTTCAATCGGCTGATTCTGGAACGGGTACTGACTGGAGACGCCTGCACAGTTGATCAATATATCCACCCGTGAGAATTTTTCTTTTGTCTTATTGGCTAAATTCTCTAAATCTACCAGCTGCGTAACATCGCAAGGCAAAGCAAGAACATCCACCTTATGTTTATTGGAAATTTCAGCGGCAGCCTCTTTTAACGGGCCTTCATTACGTGCTGCTATCGTTAAATTGATACCTAAACTGGCAGCGGTTAAGGCTAAAGACTTACCTATGCCTCGGCTAGCCCCTGTAACAATAGCAACCTTTCCCTTAAGCCCTTCTCCCATAGCTACTTCCCCCCTATCATTAATTCGCTTTAATTGACCTTCCCGAAAATAATAAAAACAATAGCCCAAAACCGAAGATAAGAAATCCTGCGCTAAAGCTGTACGACATAATAAAACCGCCTAAACTCACCCCTATGCCTCCGGAGATAAAACGCACTGCGCTGTTTAAACTTGCCGCCTCATTTAAAAATTCTTTAGGCAAGTCCGTAAGCATGGTCGCTAAACCCACATGGTTAAAGGTCCATCCCAAACCCCAGATTACCATAATCAAAACAAGGGCAAAAAGAGGCAGTTTAAAAATGAGCGCAAAAATACTGAGCACCATAAAGATTATGCCGATATTAACGATCCTGTTTCTCCCCAGCGAATCCGCAAGCAAGCCTCCCCAGAATTCACCGGCTATGCCGCTTAGGGAGGTTAAGGTTATCAGCATGCTGATAACGAATTGGGTATACTTTAGCTGAGTAGAAAAATACACTCCCAACCATTGTTGTATAGCATGATAAATAAGGCTGATAAAGAATATGTAGGCCAGTATCCTAAGCATCGCCTTATCATTAAACGCCCTTAGGTAATTGAATTTAAAATCGCCCGTATCCTCCTTAAAACTGGGAAGGTAGAAATACATGACTATCCAGAGAATAAATCCTGATAAGGCCGGTATCAAGAATATCCAGCGCCAGTAAATAACCCCGCTTAGAAACAAACCTAAGAGAGAGGCAATAAAGGTCAGGCCGAAGAATATCCCGATATATTTACCTCTGTTTTCTTTCGCCTTGTGCTTACCGATTAAGATTAAACCAAGAGGGATGACAGAGGCCCCAAATAGCCCCATAAGGAACCTTCCCATAAACAGGATATTTATATTCCCTGATAGGCCTACTAAGAGATTGGCAAGGGCAAACAAAAACATGCAGGTTAGCTCTATTTTGCGCGCATCGAATTTACGCACTAAAGGCCCGTAGATTAAAGCAGCCAAGCCGTAAGTCAGCATATAGATCCATATGACCTTGCCAACTACAAACTGAGAAAGAGCAAACTCCTTTGCTATCGAAGGAATTAAGGCTGCGGCTGCGGCGACATTAAACGATAAAACCGCGCCTTCTAAACATAATATAAGAAAGGTAATTTTTTTCAAAGCTGCGCTTCTTTTTCGATTACCTTTTTAAAAATCAGTAGGTTCTCCTGGGAATGTTTATTAATAAATCCCTCCACCTCTTTATCGGTGAACTTTGCCTTTTCATCCATCTCAAAATGCTGGATCCAGGTAAGCTCTACCCCTTCAGGCTTCAAGGTGTAAAGCCAGACGATTTTCATATATATAAAGGGAAACTTAGGTTCAAACCTTTCGGCATAGGCAAAATATTCTTCTTTAAATAAAAGCCTCCAGGAGACCCATGATTTATCCTCATCATCGGTTAAGCGGAAGGTAATCTTATCCCCTTCCTTACTGATAATTTCAGCTTTCTTGTATTCACTGCCGAATAACTCTATCCAGCGGGGAATATCATTGGATATGTCAAAAACTAAGCCATAGGGAGCATTAATTATAATTGAATTACAGGTATGTCCCATACAATCCTCCTTTTTCGCACATTCCCCGGTTCAAATTTTACACCAGGGCAACTACCCTTGACCAGGCAGCTCCGGTCTGTCGTATCCTTACCGGAAAACATGCAACCTTAAATCCGGCTGCCTGAGGAAGGCTGCTTAAATTACCCAGCCTCTCTATATGGATAAATTCTCTTTTCCTGCCGTAAAAATGCGCTGGGTAAAATCTTGCGGGGTCTTTTGAATCAATAAATTCTTTAAGCATAAATTTATAAGGACGGTCTATGCCCATAGTATCAACGCCAAAAACCTTAACCCCATGGTCAATAAAAAAATCTATCGCCGTTGTGCCTATCCCGGGATAATCTGTAAAATATCTGGGAGTCCCGTAAAATTTATCCGCACCCGTCCAGATTAATACGATATCAAGAGGTTTTAAAACATAATCTTCTTTTTTTAGCGCTGTTTCTAAATCTTCAGCGGTTATCTCTTCGGCTGCTTTTTTGTGGCGTAAATCCAAGCGCACGGCGTTCTGATAGCAGTATTCAAGAGGTATCTCATCAGCAGTCTTAGATGCCCTCCCCTCAGATTGAGTCCCATAATGGAAGGAATAATCAAGGTGAGTCCCTACATGCACGGGAGAATGCACTATCTCAAGAGAGAGAAATTCTCCATCCGGAAGGTCTGCGGGCTTAAGAATTCTTTTCCCCAAAAGGTAATTAATCTTGCCCCTTAAGGTCTTGCCCATAATCACGCGGTTAAATTTCTCAACCCCCGCCTTATGCGTTATCCGCTCAATATCAACCTTATGGACCTCAAAGCCCTTTTCATCGATCGGCAGGCTCAAATCAATAATCTTCATCTCACTACTCCCGTAACTTACCCGATACAGATTTTATGATGTTTTTGAAAGAATTACCTTCTCGATATCATTGATGTTCGATGATTTTGTAATCTCCTTAGGGCTTAACTTAACCCCGAAAGCCTTCTCCAGGGCGATAACCGATTCTACCATCTCCGTTGAATCGACCCCAATGCTATCCTGCAAGGATAAATCGTCTTTTAACTCTTCGGGCTTGACCTTTAACAAATCCACTAAAACTTCCTTGATTTTTAATTTTGTATCCATTTAACCCTCCTTAAAACTTTTGCGTATCCGGCAATACTTATATTTGTACCTCTCCTTTTGTTGCAGCTGCTTCCCATTTATTGATACCATCCATTACATCCTTAAAACAAAGCTTTGCCAAAGGATCAAAGTCGCTCTCCATAATCCTATTAATACGCCCCGGCTTTGAAAAAAATTCTCGCATGCACCAAGAGCCTAACCTGCCCAGGTCTTCCGTAGTAAGGTGATCTGTGGGGATTACCGGATGTAAAAAATCCCAGGTGCTAAAATCTACCTTCTTGGGATCAACCCAGTTCTTCTTTAAGGCAATCCTCCACATCGGAGAGTTCGGGGCAGGGGTAACATAACCTACCCACATAATATCCGGGTCGACGGCATCAGTAAATTCAAAACGCTGTTTGATGATAGCTTCCGTATCATAGTCAAAACCCATCATTATATCCGCGACAATAGCAATATCATTTTTACGCAGAATCTCGATGGTCTTCTTGATTTGATCCAGGGTAATGCCTTTGGCGATCTTCTTTAGCTCCGACTGAGTCGTTACCTCAATGCCAAAAACGCCCATAAATAAACCATTCTCCTTCATAAGCGGGAGGATAGACTCGCAATTCACCCAATCAATAGCCCTTCCTAGAGATACCCATTTAATCGGATTGTTAGATGCCTTTTTAAGTTCACAGAACTTCTGTACCCTTTTAGGGTCGACATTAAAGTTATCATCCTGAATAACCACAACCTTAACCCCGTATTTCTTATGCAAAAGGTTTAATTCCTCCATTACCCTTTCCGGGGATTTTGCGCGCCATTTTAAAAAGTCAGAAGGAGAGCGTGGGTCAAACTGATCCCACTCATAGCAAAATGTGCACGCTGAAGGGCAACCGCGGGAAGTAACCATATCAACAAAAGGCTTCCAGTAAGTATGCCCGACATATTTATCCATCGGAAATAAATCATAGGCTGGCAAAGGCAGCTTATCCAAATCTTCCATAAGCGGTTTATGCGGCCCCATGACAATTTGCCCGTCAATGCGTGAGGTAACACCGGCTACATCTTTTAAGGGCTTATTCTTATCAATGGCCTCAACCAGGTCTCCGAAAGATTCCTCTTCGCCCATCACTACAAAATCAACTGCAGGATTTTCTTCTAAAGTAGGCACAGGCATAGCAGAATACCATAACCCCCCGAAGATTATTTTAGCCTTAGGCAAGGCCTTTTTGATTCCAACAGCTGCATCTTTAAAATGGCGCAATACTCCGTATCCTCCATAACCATGCAACTGCTCACCCATTACTACGACATCGGGATCTTTTTGCTTTACCTGTTCAATTAATTGATCCATAGAAATCTGGTCAGCTTTTCCGTCAATAACCGCAACATCGGCGTAACCCCTTGTGTCCCTGACATACGCTGCCCAATGCGCATAAAGCTGGTTTGGAGAACGGTGTATTCCGTGCGTTGCCCAAGCTCCTACTTTCGGCATAACAAATAATATTTTCATGCATCCTCCTTTTAAAAACGTAGTCAGAATTATTTTTTATTTTGACCCCGTTTTTTATGCTTTCTCTACAACCAACACGGCATTAATCCCCCCTCTGCCCCGGGAAATTACCAATGCCTTATTGATTTTATGTTCTCTGGCTTCCTTACCTATATAATTAAGCCCTTGTTTAGCTGGCACATCTAAATTAATTGTCGGAGGGACTAAATTATTCTCCATAGCTAAAATTGTAGTAACCAAATCTACTGCCCCTGAAGCCCCCAGGAGGTTACCAAACATTGATTTAGGGCAGCTTGCCGGTATACTTTCAGCATTTTTACCGAATACGTTTCTAATAGCTTCTACTTCGGAATTATCCCATAAATCTACTGCCAGGCCGTCCAAGCTTATATAATCTATATCCGAAGGCGAAGCTTTCGCATCTGAAAGCGCCTCTTTTATCGCACGGGAGAGCTCTAATCCCTTAGAATCACAATTAATCCGGTCAACCCCGTCACAAGTCGTAGCGTAACCGGAGATTAAAGCTAAAATATTTGCCTTCCGCGATTTTGCGCGCTCAATGCTCTCCATTACCACAACCCCGGAGCCTTCTCCGATAACACAACCGCTTCGGTTTTGATCAAAAGGCCTGTAAGCAGATTTGGGGTCAGAATTATTTTTGGATAGCGCCCCATAAGTATTGCAGCATAAAAGCGCATAAGGCGTAACCGGCGCCTCCATGCCTCCGGCTAAAATCATATTCAATTTATTCTTGGCTAAAACCTTCCGGGCATAACCTAAGGCCATTGAAGAACTGGCGCGGTCAGCAACTACTGTCTTGGAAAAGCCTTTTATGCCGTAATAGATAGAAACCTGTCCTTGCGGTGCAGCGGGAAACCAGGCTGATGCCATATAAGGAGAAACGCCTTCGCGGCCTTCAATATATAAATCCCGCAACTCTGTTTCAGCATAAAGCCATCCGCCGATGGCATTCCCTAAGAAAATCCCGACTAAATTCGGGTCTTCATTCTTAATGTCAATCCCGGCATCCTGTAAAGCCAGCTCTGAAGCAATTAAGGCCATATGCGAAAAAGTATCGATTTTCTTCATAAGCCTCTCTGAAATATGGCTATACTTTTCTAAATCGTCTATTTGTCCGGCGATGCGCGAAGGATATTTAGAAGAATCAAAACGGGTTATCTCCTTGACAAAAGACCTTCCGCTTTTGATATTTGCCCAGAATTGGCGTTTGCCTATGCCTGAAGGAGAAACTATCCCTATACCTGTAACAGCAACCTTATCCATTATATCTCCTTAAAACCAATGATGAATGAATCCCCGAAAAACCGCTGCTAGTCTTAAGTATCACGTTAACTTTCTTCTCTATCGCTTCATTCGGAACGTAATACAAATCACACTGCGGATCCTTCTCTTCCTGATTAATAGTAGGAGGAAGGATGTTTTTCTCAAATATCAAAGAGGCTACGGTAAGCTCAATGGCGTTAGCCGCTGCCAAAGGATGCCCGATCATGGATTTAAAAGAGCTTATCGGAAGTTTATAGGCATAGTCTCCGAAGATCTCCTTATAGGCGCTGGTCTCAAATATATCATTCATACGCGTAGATGACCCATGGGCATTAATATAATCTATCTCTTTTGGAGACACCCCGGAATCTTTTAAGGCTAAGAAAATACAGGTTTCCATCGCCCTTCCGTCAGAAGGAAGGTCAGTCATATGGAAAGCGTTGCAGCTTGTACCAAAACCTAAAACTTCGCAATAAATCCTGGCATTGCGTTTTAAGGCGTGGTTTAATTCCTCCAAAACTAAGATACCGGCTCCTTCCGATAATACAAACCCGTCGCGTTTATTATCAAAAGGGCGCGAGGCTTTTTGCGGCTCATCATTATGCGCTGACAAAACATTAACCACATCAAACGCCCCAAAAGTAATAGGCGTTATAGGCGCCTCTGCCGCACCGCAAATCATAACATCTTGCTCTCCATCCTGAATTGATTCCAAGCCAAAACCCAAAGAATCTGTTCCGGCAGTACACCCTGTAGAGAGCGTATTACACACTCCCTTAAGTTTGTATTTTGATGATAATTCTATCGAAGGGGTATTAAACATAGCCGCGTCATACAAATCCGGGCGGACTAATGAAGGATCAATCGGTTTTTTACCGTCATCGGTTACAAGCGCAAACTCCTCTTCCATATATTTTGTACCGCAGATAGCATTGGCCAGACAGACGCCGACACGGCGGGAGTCTTCTTTGCTAAAATCCAAACCACTGTCTTTTATTGCCATATTACCCGCCACTACCCCAAACTGCACATACCTGTCCATGCGCATAACTTCCTGGTGTGTTAATCCTAATTTAAAAGGGTCGAAGTCACGTACTTCTGCGGCGATTTTGGTATTAAAAACAGAGATGTCAAAACCATCAACTAATCTCACTCCTGATTTGCCATTGGACATACCAGACCAAACTGCTTCTTTCCCTATGCCGTTTGGCGAAATAGTGCCTATCCCGGTTATAACTACTCTACGCTTATCCATAAAATTATTTCTTCTCCTCTTCTACTCTGGTAATTTTAAATACGATATTACCGCCGTCAGGGCAGGTGACCGTATCGATAGAATTTTGGTCTTGCATAAAGAAAAACCGGGCTCCAAAATTTAAAGCAAAAAGCGCAGGGAAGGCGCAATGAAATGCCGCACCGCAAAATCCGGGGATGCATTTTAGCCCTTGCGTCTGCCACTTATCTCCCTTTTTATATCCGAATGAACATTTCCCTTGAGCTTTAACTACTTCTATAATCATCTTCTTAGGATTGGGGCCTTTATGGTTAGGGTCTTTAGGGATAACTTCGACTTTTCCTTCTTTATCAAATATCTCTGCCTGAAACTCTAGTTTCCCCCCGTCGGGACAGGTGACTAAAAGCGAACGCTGATTATCGCGAAACCCAAACTTCGCCCCGAAGCTTAAGGCGTATATAACCGGGAATAATGCGTGGGCAAGCCCCAGGCAAAAATGTTTGGGAGGATGAGTAAAATCTTCCAGAATTATCTCATCCCCTTTTTTGTAACCATGGTAGCATTCACCGAATACTTTAGTTACGGTAAGCTTTAATTTTGGAAAAGGGGTATTAACCTCATTCATCTTAGTTTAAAAATATCTTTACGTTGTTCAAAAGCTCCGCCTTGCTGAAGAATTTTTTTGTCTCTTCAACTTCATGCACCATGCCGACTAATTTGCTATTAAGCGCGGAAGATAAACCATGATCCTTGGCTATACTGACAAACTCTCCGTTAATATAATCTATCTCCGAAGGCCGGTTGCGTTTAATACTCTGCAAAATTGACCCGAATAAAGGGTCACGGCTTAATCGTGTCATTATCCCTGAAAACACCTTTGCCGCTTCTTGTGAAGGCATAAAGATAAGCTTAGTTAAGTTTTCCAATGGGAAACCCGGCAAAGAAGATAATTTTATCCCGGCCTTAGAGATTATATCAAAACCCTCTTTCCAGATACTGATGCTTATGCGGCTGATTTCAGGGTCCAAAAAAGCCTCCTGCATGCTTACGCCCATTATCGCGGGGATACAATTATTGGCATTAACAAATATCTTTAAATACTTCATCCCTAATATATCCTCGCTTAACACCGTTGGGAAAGCCTTATCCAAGAGCGCACTCACTGAAAGCATCTTGGAATCCTGCCTTACACCGAATGGGTTGCCTAAAATCCAACTTCCTTCAAAATTATGCACAACCTCTCCCGCATTAAGATAAGTTGAACCGAACATAACAATACTAGAAATAATATTTTCTCTTGGCAGATACCTTGAAACAATATTATCCGCACTGACTCCGTTTTGCGTAGTTACAATTACAGAACCTTGAAGTAACGGAAGGTTACTATTTAAAGCAGCGACGATATCCTGGGTCTTAGTCGCTAAAATAAGGATATCAGGGCTACAATCCAGTATTTCAGCGGCGGTTATATTGACCTTAAAAGAACCTCTTACCCCTGATATCTTAAGGCCTTTTTTATTAATAGCATAAGTTGCATCAGGACGGCCGACCAACAAGACATCTTCACCTTTAAGCTTAAGATAACCAGCTACTAAAGAGCCTATAGCACCTGCTCCGATAACCGCTATTTTCATACTTTAAGATTTGGGGAAACCGTATTTTTTGTAATCAAACCCGGTTTGTTCTAATAATCTTACCATCATACTATAAAATGGGGAGGGGACACCGGAGAAAAAAGCGGCCAGAACATCCTGCTCCTCTACTTTCGCACAATTTCTTTTACCGGCATTTTCCTCAGCCATTTTTGTCACCGCTTCTTCAGTAATATGCCGGTGGAAAACTGGTATTTTGGATGTAAACAGCTTAAACTTCTCTTTCGTATTAATATCCCATTCCATAATTTAATAAGGCAAACAGCCCGTATCTTCTCTTATATAGTAAAATTTTACTATTCTTAAACATTAATATTTTATAATCTTGGTTGATATGTGTCAAGTTAATTTTTAGGGTACAAACCTATTTTAAGAGGGATAAAAACCTATGTCTTATGGGAAGATACCTTAATTATTGCCTCAGATATAGACTGATTTAAGGAAGCTTCATTGCCTACATCATCCCAGTGGATAAAGATATTTTCTATGGAAGAAAATCCTTTTTTCTTAAGGAAAGATTTAACATACTTTGAGCACCTTTTAGCGCTTTCCTTAAAGCCATAAACATAAAAACATATCGCTTTTTTACCTATGGTATTCTTGGTAAGGAGTAGATATTTAGTAACCGGGGCTGAAGGCCTCCCTCCCCATACCGGTATCCCTATGCAAAGCAGGTCATAATCGGTCAGGTCTGTTTTTACCGGGGCAAGCTTTACAAACATAGGGAACAACCTGTAAAACGTCCGCATAATAATATTCTGCCGGTTATCCATATATTCTATCTGGGTAATATCGGTTTCGCCCTTTTTGCGTAATGCATCCAGTAATGCATCTGCCAGGCGTGCGGTATTTCCGTAGCGCGAGTAATATACTACCAGGCTTTTCATTATTCCTCCCCTAGGTTTTAAGTTACTTCTTCTAACGGCAAGACAAACGCCTTTACCCCTTCATGCCCGATACTCTTTCTCAATTCCCTTACCTTCTCAATCATCACGTTTGCTTGAGCCTCTTTACAAGCAATATAAAGTATATTGTTTAACCCCGGCCAAATATCGGTCCCTAAATGGCTTCCGCTTGATACGCCATCTCCAAGTACGCCAGTAATTTTTGTGTAATTTTTTGATGCCCCTTCAGCCAAAATACCCATTACCTCATCGTCCAAAGCCTCATTATATACAACCATTACCATTTTCATATTTTTAAAACCTCCTGCGGGATTTTTCTTTTATGGAATATGGCATAGAGCGTCGGGACAAAAAACATGGTAATAAATGTTGAGACCGATAAACCGCTTATCATCGTAATCCCCAATGGCTGCCAGGTCTCTGAACCAGTCCCATGCGATAAGGCTAACGGTAAAAGCCCCGCTAAAGTAGTTATCGTAGTCATCAATACCGGCCTAAGCCTGTCACGTCCGGCGGAAGTTACGGCATCAAACATAGTAAGGCCTCTTGCGCGCAATATATTTATATAGCTGATTAAAACTATAGCGTTATTGACAACTATGCCCATAAGCATAACTATGCCTAAAAAGGTATTGATACTTAAATTAGTCCTGGTAGTAACAAAGCCTACTATCACCCCCACAAAAGTAAAAGGTATAGAAAACATTACGATAAAAGGATCAAGCAGGGATTCAAATTGCCCGGCCATAACCATATAGACTAAAGATATGCCAAGAATAAGAAGCAGGGATAAATCCCAGAAAGCTTTCTTCTGTTCATCTGCCTCTCCGCCAAAACTTACAATAATATCCGAAGGTATGGCGACCTTTGTTAATCCCCTTTTTAAATCCTCGACTATCTTACCGGAAGAGCGTTGGTAAGCGTTGCATTCTACGCTTACTACTCTCTCCCGGTTCAGGCGCTCGATAGTTTCGGGCCCGCTTGATTCATAGATTTTGGCTATATTGCTTAGCCTGATATGCTTTCTTATCGCACCTTTTGCGCTAGCTGCTTCCTCCAAAGTCTCAAAAGGTACATTATCTGCGGGTAGCGGGGCAATGATAGCAAGGTTTCTTATATCCTCTATCTTTGTGCGCGATGATTCTTCAAGCCTGACATATATATCATAGGTCTTGCCTTTTTCCCTGTATTTGGTAGCGGTTGCTCCTTGTATAAACGTCTTCATGCTCTCTGATATCGTGTACATATCCAAGCCCAGGCTGGCTGCCTTTTCTCTGTCTATTTCAATCCTTAATTCCGGGCGGTTTGCTTCTCGCGAAACACTTACATCAACTGCTCCGGGTATTTTTTCAAGGATTAATCTTATTTTTTCTGCTAAGGCATCGGTCTCCTCAAAAGAATGCCCTATAATATCTAACTGCACAGTCTTGCCACCAGTGCCTGCAATCAACCTGCCCAAAGGATTGCCTGTAGTTATATCTGTTTTTAAGACTCCGGGGATAAGCTTCACCTTCTCTCGCACTGCCTGCCCTATTTGTTTTACCGATCGCCTTCTTTTTTCTTTTGGGATAAGCTTGGCGCCGGCTGAGATTATGTGCGTGCCTGAAGACCCTCCCATTAGCCTGCCTACGCCGGTAACAGCCCCGCTTCTTGAATAATAAAAACTTGCCTCAGGGATATCCTCTTTAAGAATCCCCTCTATCCTTTGAGCTACTTTATCTGTCTCTTCAATGCGCGTTCCTATGGGCAAATATACGGTAAGGCGCAAATCTCCAGAATCTTCTTCGGGTATAAACTCATTACCGACTAAAGGAAGCAACAGTATGCTTGAAATAAAAGCTATGGAAAAACCAGCCAATATAAGCTTTTTGTGGCTTAGGCAAAAACCTAAAGCCTTTGCGTATGCGCTCTCTAAGCTTTTAAACCACCGCTCCGATATGTCATACAGTTTAAGAATATGCTTTCTTTTGTCATCACTGTTAAAACGCATAAACTTAGAACAGAGCATCGGAGTAAAAGTTAAAGCCGTAAATAATGAAGCTAATAACGCCACTGAAACAACCATAGCCAAAACACCAAACATTATGCCGATTACTCCGGGTATAAAAAGCATGGGTAAAAATACAACCACTGTAGTTAACGTTGAAGCTGAAATTGCCAAGAATAATTCTGAAGCCCCAAAAATAGCCGCCTCGGAAGGCCGGTTTCCCCGCTCCAGCTTTCGATGTATATTATCTACGACTACGATAGCATTATCTACTATCATCCCCGCGGCAATGGCTAAAGAAGAAAGGCTGATTACGTTTATCGTCCCTTTGCTTAAAAATAAATATATGAAGGTAGCCAGAATCGAAAACGGCAAGGTCAAAGCAATAATTAAGCTCGGAGTAAAGGCGCGTAAGAAAAACCATACCACTAATATAACCAATAAAATACCCAACCAAACCGACGATTTAAGCGATTTAAGCGAATCTATTATGTCTTTTGAAGTATCAAATATAATATTTAGCTTTACATCCGCCGGTAGGGTTTTTTCTATTTCTTTGAGCCTGGCCTTCACGCGGCTGGCAACTTCTACCGTATTCGTACCGTTTTGCTTCTGGACCATAAGCATAATCCCCCGCTGCTTATTAATACGCACATACCCGGTCTCTTCTTTAAAACCATCGTCTATCCTAGCGACATCTTTTAAATAAATCAGTTTTTTGCCGCGCTTACCTAAAATAACCAAATTAATTTCATCCGGCTTAACAAATTCACCCGGGAGCCGGACAAGATAGTCAGTCAAGCCTGTCTTTAGGTTACCGACAGGCTGGGTAATATTTTCTTGTTTTAATTTGTTTTGTATATCTAATACGGAAAAGCCATAACCTTCCAAACGCTGCCTATCCACCCAAATATTTATCTGCCGCTCTAAGCCGCCTCCCTGGATTTGCACCGTTCCTACTCCGGGTAGCTGTTTTAAAGAATCCCCTATTTTCTTATCGACGATATCGTAAAGATCCGGGTAACTCTGCCCAGCGGTTATACCTATATAAATAATGGGCATATTTGCAGTATTAAACTTGAATATCATCGGGTTATCCATTTCATCGGGGATATCAGGAAGGAACCTTTTTGCCCTTTCTATACGGTCACGCACATCATTGGAGGCTTCATCAAGATTTGTCCCCCATATAAACTTAAGCCTTATTACTGAAGAACCTTCGGAAGAAGAAGAAGTTATCTTCTCTAATCCCGGGGTTGTGCCCAGCTGATTCTCCAGCTCCTCAGTAACCTTGGTTTCTACGTCAACGGGGCTTGCCCCCGGGTAGCTTGCTATCACGCTTATCGAAGGAGGCTCTATTTCAGGCATCATATCAACTCCCAGCCTGCTTAATGAATAAACTGCCAGGATAATTATGGCAGTAAAAATCATCAAATTAGTAACCGGTTTCTTTACCCCGAATTTCGGAAGATTCATGGATTATCTACCTCTGCTTCTACCAAGGCTCCTTCATATAACTTCTGCTGGCCCATTATTACTACTAATTCTCCCTCTCTAAGCCCGCTTAAAACCTCATAGTAAGGCCCGTCTTTTATCCCCAGGGATATTTGCCTTAAAGCCGCCTTCTTGTTTTCGATTACGAATACATAAGTATTAGAATCCCTGCCCATTGTCGCTTCTTTAAGTATAGCCAAAGCTGCCAACCTTTTGTCCAAAATAATACTTACCTTGGCAAACATACCAGACCTTAATCTTCCTTCGGGGTTGTCCACTGTTATCTCAATAGGCGCAGAACGCGTAGAAAGGTCTATTACGGGGCTTATCTTGGTGACTACCCCCGGGAATTCTTCATTTGGCCAAGAGTCTACTTTAGCCTTTGCCTCTTGAGATAAAGAAATCCTTGGCATATATTTTTCAGGAATATCCAAAGTTATCTTTACCTTTTCATCGTTTACCACAAATGCAACCGGAGTCTGCGTATTGACATTCTCCCCAATATCCACAAAAACCCTGCCTACTACGCCCGTTAAAGTGCTCTCAACCGGGGCCTTTTCAAACTTAAGCCCGACCTCATCGCGGTCAATATAGCAGATGACATCGCCTTTATTTATCAAACTGCCGTCTTCCTTAACTTTTTCTATTATTTTTCCGCTTACCTTAGGGTATATATAAGCTTCATCCGTAGCCTTTATATCCCCGGCATATTCCAGTATATAGTTTAGTTCTTTTGCTTCCAATTTCATTGCCTTAACCGGTATAACCTCCTGCTTCATATTGTTTATTTCTTTGGCCTGGCATCCGCATATAAAGGCTGAATATAAAAATAATATTAAAATAAACTTACGCATAATTAAAAACCTCCTGTTGCTTTATCAAATTCTGCCTTAGCTACCATATAGTCATAAGAAGCCTGGTTGAGGCTAAACTGCGATACAGCATATTTGGCATTGGCATCGCTTTTATCAAGAAAACTCGCCTCTCCTTTAGCATACTTCTTATTCATAACTTTGAAGTTATCTTCATACATTTTCAGGTCTGATTCCGAAGATTTAATCTTAGAAAGCGCATCTTTTAAGCTAAGATACGCGTCCTTTAACTCCAAAGTAATATCCTTGATCGCTTTATCCTTTAGGATCTGGGTCTTTTTTAAATCAATTACTGCCTGCTCTACTTTCGCCTTTGCCTTCCATCCGTCAAATATAGGCCAAGAAAACGTAGCCCCCAAGACATTATAATCATGCCAGTCTCTGGTATTAACAGTAGTGGTCACCGCATGCGACCTGCTGTAATAATCCCACCCCGCGTATATGCTCGGCCGCGTTGATGATTTAGCTATTTCAATAGACCTTTTATCCGCATTAATCTGGGCTGCATACTGCTTTATCTCCGGCCTTACCTCAAGCGCTTTTAATAACCCTTCATCAAAAGCAGCCTCCCTGCCATCATAGTAAAATTCTCCTGTGGCAACTATATTAACAGTTTTATCAAGATATAACAAATTGTTTAGCGTTTCCTGGGCCAAGCTTATTTGGTTTAAGGAAGATTCGTAAACTTGCGTTAAATTACTTAAAGAGGCTTCTGCCTGAAGCACCTGTGAATCTGAGGCTTCTCCAAATTTATGTTTTTCTTTCATAAAATCCAGGTGCTCCTTGCCGTTATCCAGCAAAACCTTATTAAGCTTAGAATATTCCTGAGCCAGTAAAAGGGTATAGAGGCTCTTTTTAACATCTAACGCTGTCTCTATCCTGCTTTTGTCTAAAAGAGCCTGAGAGACTTCAAAGATATAACCGGTATATTTTATAGTATTAAAAGTCTTGCCTCCTGTATAAAGATACTGCTTTAAACTAACCTGTGAGCCGGTCTGGCTCATATCTTTAGAATAATAACCTCTTGTATAGGTCCAATCTCCTAGAAAAGTTAAAGAAGGAAAGAGGTCAGCGTGGCTCTCAGCTATTTTAGCCTTGGCCTTGATTAATTCTTCTTCCCCAAGCAATATATTACGGTTATCTCTTAACGCAATTATAAGAGCCTCTTCTATAGATAGAGGCATCTCTTCGGCTATAAGTAGGGATAGAGGAAGGAATAAAATAATTGCAATAACTGCTGCTGTCTTCAAATTACCCCTTTCTTAATATGCTTTTCTATGCGCATAAGTACGCGCAGGTAATCCTGGCGGTCTTTTTCGGTAACTTTGCCAAAAATCCTCATTACCATCCTGCGCCTTTCATGAGCGACTTTTTTCATTAAAGCCTGCCCTTTTAAATTAATCTCTATCTTAATAATACGGCGGTCATTTTGATCAAAAATCCTATTTACATAACCAGCTTTAACTAATCTATCCACAATCCCGGTTACAGCAGCTGTAGTTACTTTCATGAAATTAGCTATATCGGTCATCTTAACTGAATCCTGGGTACTTAAATATTGCAAAACCAGAATCTGGGGCAAAGTCACCTTCCCCTTGTAAATTTCCTGCGGCTGCATATGGGCAAACTCTTTCATAAGTATAGGCATAATCTCATTCATCTTATCGGCAAAATCAGACAATGTTAGCATTGGCATAGGTACCTCCTAATATTATTAACTATATTGATTATTAAGCCTATTAATAATATGCCATACAAGAATACATTTGTCAAGAAAAAACTGCGCATAAATTCTTATTAAAGGGTTTTAATGAGCGTAAAGAGGAATTTCGCTTCGGCCGTAAGCATTTGCGTGTTATGCTCAAGGATGCGGGATAATGAAGAATGCCCTTTATTCTTTTTAAGATTACCTAACTTTTTCATACTAAGGGATATCCTATTTAACATACGCAATCTTGCCCTTAGCCTATTGCGCGCTGAAATGGGCTTTAGATAATGCAAAAAATATAGGCTTAAGTCTAAGCTGAATTGCGGCCGTTTAAGCTCTAAAAGGCTTCTGCCCAGCAATTCTTCAAAACGGGTTTTGCCTTTTGCGGTTAAAGTATAAACAATGCGTTTTGGGCGATTGCCAACTTTACCTATCTTCTTGGCTATCAATCCTTTTTGCTCCAGGACTCTTAAAGGATAATATATAGACTTGGCTTGTATTCCGGCAAACAAAGAGAGGATCTGTTTAACCTTGGTTTTTATATCATAGCCATGCTTTGGCCCTTGGCGCAAAAGGCCCAACAACAATAATTCTTGCTCAATCATGCCACAACGCCCATGTTGCGGAATTTCTTATATCTTTGCTTAACCAGCTCATCTTTTTTTAAGGCTGTCAAATTTTTAATCTCTTTGACAAGCACTTCTTTTATATTCTGCGCTGTCTTCTCAAAGTCACGGTGAGCGCCACCTAAAGGCTCAGGGATAATCCCGTCTATAACTTTTAGTTTGATAAGGTCTTCTCCGGTTAACTTTAAAACAGCTGCTGCGTCAGGGGCCTTTGAACCATCCTTCCATAATATGGCGGCACAACCTTCGGGGGATATAACAGAATAATATGAATTTTCCAGGATATAAACACGGTCAGCTACTCCCACACCAAGCGCCCCTCCTGATCCTCCTTCGCCTATAACCACTGAGATAATCGGCGTAGAGACAGAAGACATCTCTCTTAAATTCATGGCAATTGCCTGTGACTGCCCTCTCTCTTCAGCCCCTATACCCGGGTATGCCCCCGGGGTATCAATAAATATTACCACTGGAATATTGAATTCCTCTGCCAACTGCATCATCCTTATTGCCTTGCGGTAACCTTCAGGGTGAGCGCAGCCAAAATTGCGCTTAAGGTTCTCCTTGGTATCCCGGCCCTTTTGATGCCCTATAACCACGATTTTCTGTTTATCTAACCTAGCAAGGCCCGAAACAATGGCCTTATCATCGGAGAAAAGCCTGTCTCCGTGCACTTCCAGGAAATCCGTCATCAAAAGTTGGATGTAATCTAAGGTGTAGGGCCTTTGTGGGTGCCGCGCAAGCTGGACTTTCTGCCAGGGGGAGAGGTTTGTATAGGTATCTTTTCTAAGATGCTCTAGCTTATCTTCGAGCTTTCTGACCTCGGAAGATAAATCGATCTTTTTATCTGTTATAAAATGCCTG
>JAQTTQ010000008.1 GCA_028710685.1 Candidatus Omnitrophota bacterium
TTCCTTCTTTAGTGATAACATTGATCCCTTTTTTCCTAAAAATACCCTCTAATCTACTGGCTACCTGGCTATCTTCCCCCGGCAATACCTGCGGCATCTTCTCGGTTATGGTTACTTTAGCCCCCAGGTTTGAGAAAAGGCTGGCAAATTCGCAACCGATAACACCCGCGCCTATAATTAAAAGTCTTGAAGGAACTTCTTTCAAGGAAAGGGCCTGGTCGCTGGATAATATTTTCTCACCGTCGAACTTAAGGGCATCTAATTCTAATGGCTTTGAGCCGGTGGCTAAAAGAATATACCTTGTTTGAATAATATTCCCGTTAACGTTGATTTCCTGCGCTGAGGTTATTTTTGCTTCCCCTTCGATAAAATCAACTCCCTTGAGAAGGAAACGCATCCCCTTTTGCAACCCTTCAACAACCTTAGCCTTTCTTTCTTGCATTTTTTTGAAATCTACGGTAGGGTTTGAAGCGTTAACCCCGAAATCAGCGGAATTTTTAACCAAGCTGAATATTTTTGAAGCATGAATTAGGGATTTAGTGGGTATACATCCTAAATTAAGGCAAGTCCCTCCCACTCCCCCCTTTTCTATAAGGGCTACCTTTAAATTTAATTCTTTTGCCCGGAGGCAGGCATTAAATCCCGCCCAACCTGCACCGATAATGGCTAAATCATACATAAAATACCCTTGAGAAGCTGGCCTATGGAATTAGCTGACTCCTTAAAACGGGCTGCTTCTTCACTGTTTAAGTTTAGCTCAATTATTTCTTCGATACCATTCTTCCCTAACCTGCAAGGCACGCCTATACAAATATCTTTAATTCCGTATTCTCCGTCTAGATAAGCACATGCGCCTATTACCTTCTCCTCACCCCTGACCATAGCCCTTACCATTTGTGCTACCGCCGCCGAGGGAGCAAAAAACGCGCTTCCTGTACCCAATGCAGCTACAATTTCTGCACCTCTTTTTACCGTCTTATTGACAACAAGCTCAATCTTATCCTTATCCGCAAACTCATTTAAGGTTAATCCCTTTATTTTAGTTTGTCCCGGCAAAGGAAGCATCGCCTCTCCGTGAGCGCCAATCACTACAGCCTCGACATCCTTAACCGAGACCGAAAACTCGTTTGCGATTATATTAGCAAACCTTGCCGCATCTAAACTTATTCCCATGCCGAAAACCCTACCCTTATCAAAACCGGTAACCTTCAGCACAAAATAAGTCATAAGGTCTAGAGGATTAGTAACCACGATTACTATAGCCCCGGGGCAGAGGCTCTTAACATTTAAAGAAACCTCTTTTAATATCTGCGAATTTTTTAAAAGCAAATCTTCTCGGGACATCCCGGGCTTACGCGCAAGCCCTGCAGTAATAACAACTATATCCGAACCCTTAATCCCGCCTATATCTTCTGTTCCTTTAATATTGTAATCGGAGTTTAATATCCAGCGGGCATCCTCTAAATCCAACGACTTACCCAAGGCTAACCCCTTTGCAATATCCACAAGCATAATATCGCCCAGGCAGGCTTGTGCAAGCCGCATAGCCGTAAGGCTGCCTACATTTCCGGCTCCGATAACAGATATTTTCATTATTAAACCTTTTTCAATTTCTTAATAATAGCAGCGGCCATTTCCTGGGTACCTACTGCCTGAGGGTCATTGGGGCTGGTTTTAAAATCGTAGGTGAGACTGATTCCTTCTGAGATGACTTCCTTAACAGCATTCTCCAGCCTGAGCGCTGCTTCTTTCTCATTCAGGTAATCCAACATAAGGGCAGATGAAAGGATCATTGCCGTAGGGTTTACCTTGTTTAAACCTTTATATTTAGGGGCTGAACCATGCACTGCCTCAAACACTGCCATGCCATCACCTATATTTGCTCCCGGGGCTATCCCTAAACCTCCGACTAAGCCCGCGCAAAGATCCGATAGTATATCGCCATAAAGATTAGGCAGCACTAAAACGTCGTAATTGTGTGGCTTCTGGACTAACTGCATACTCATATTATCCACTATCGCTTCCTCAAACTTAACCCGGCCCTCATACTCTAAGGCAACTTCTCTTGCCGCCTTCAGGAATAAACCGTCGGTAAACTTCATGATATTTGCCTTATGCACCGCGGTGACCTTTTTACGGTTATGCTTTAAGGCATATTCAAAAGCGAATTTAACAATCCGCTGCGATGCAAATTTTGATATCGGCTTAATAGATATCCCTGAATCAGGGCGTATTTTATTATTGCCCAAGGATTCAATTTTAGAGATTAACTCCTGCGTTTCCTTAAGACCCTCTTGAAACTCTATGCCCGCATAAAGGTCTTCGCTATTTTCACGGATTAACACTAAGTCTATATCTCTGTAATTACTCTTTACTCCGGGGTAAGTCTTAGCCGGGCGCACACAGGCATAAAGATTAAGCGCCTGCCTTATAGCTACGTTAACCGACCTAAAACCTTCGCCGATAGGGGTTATAATCGGGCCCTTTAAAGCAACCTTATTTTTTTTCACAGAATCCAGTACGCTCTTGGGCAGAAGCTCTCCGGTAGCCTTTAAGGCATCCGATCCGGCAAGCACCTCATCCCATTCAATCGCTACCCCCGTAGCCTCAACGCATTTTCTGGCTGCCAGAGTCACCTCAGGTCCGATACCATCCCCCGGTATTAAAGTTACTTTATAAGCCATCTATATCTTAAGCTCCTTATATTTCTTGAAATAGTTAATAATCCCGCCTTCTCTCAAAAGCTCCTGCATAAAACTAGGCAACGGCTTGGATTCTAAATTTATACCTTTAGTAACATTACTGACAACGCCTTTATCTAGGTCTAGATCAAGCATATCTTTTTCATTAATCTTATCCGTATCTGTTTCAATAAGGCATAGTCCTATATTAAAAGCATTCCGGTAGAATATTCGGGCAAAACTCTTAGCCAAAACAGCTACAATACCTGCTTCCTTAATAACCAGAGGCGCCTGTTCACGGGAAGAGCCCATTCCGAAATTTTCACCCGCTACAATGACCGATCCACCGGGCGTAATCTTTGAATAAAAATCCGGATCAATATCCTCCATTATGTGCTTAGCTAATTCTTTTATGTCGGTAATCGCAAATTTATACCTGCCTGAAATAATAAAATCCGTATTGATATTATCGCCTAACTTAATAGCGGTACCCTTAAGCCTCATAGCTGCTTAAACTCCTCAATATTTTTTACCTTGGAAAGAGCCACGTCCACGCTGATTAACCCTCTCTGGGTCAGGTCTTTAAGGGATTTATCCATTGTGCACATGCCGTATTGCGAGCCTGTCTGCATAAGCGTAGGTATCTGTTCAACCTCTTGTTCGCGGATAAGATTACGTATCCCGGAGGTAGCAATCATAATCTCAGTTGCAAGCACCCTCCCGTTTCCGGCGGAATTAGGAAGCAAGAGCTGTGAAACAACACCTTGAAGGCAATCCGCCAACTGCAGTTTTACCTGCTGCTGCTGGTGCGGCGGAAAAACATCGATAATCCTGGAAATAGTCTGAGGCGCATCAGGGGTATGCAATGTAGCCAAAACTAAATGACCGGTCTCTGCGGCAGTTAACGCCGTAGAGATAGTCTCTAAATCACGCATCTCACCTACAACAATAACATTAGGATCCTGCCTTAACGCATGCCTTAAGGCCTCGGCAAAAGAATGTGTATCGGAGAAAACCTCGCGCTGCTTTATAATGCTCTTCTTATTTTGAAAGATGAACTCGATTGGATCTTCGATACAGAGCACAATAGATTCCCTCTCATTATTAATCAGGTTAATCATCGCAGCCAATGTCGTGGTTTTGCCCATGCCGGTAGGCCCGGTTATCAGAACTAAACCATTAGGCCGTCGCGCAAGCTCGGTAATGATCGGAGGCAGCTTTAAGGCTTCAATTGTGGGAATCTCTAGAGGAATACGCCTAAAGGCTGCTTCAACACAACCTTTTTGTATATGAATATTTGCCCTGAATCTATCCAAATCCGGCAGGGCAAGAGAAAAATCTAATTCCAGGTTCTTCTCAAACATCTCCTTTTGAGGATTGCTGAGAATACCATAAATCATCTTCTTTAACTCATGCCTTTGAATAGGCTCTAGTTCGGCACGAGATAGCTTGCCGTTAAACCTCAAAACCGGAGGTTCATTTTCGGTTATATGTAAATCTGAGGCGCCCTTCTTTATGCATAAAAGCAATAAATCGCGTATTTCCATTATAGACCTCCCTTATTACAGAAATTCCCTGGGGTCAGAAATAAACCCTTTCACTGCCGAAGCAGCCACGGTTGCAGGCGAGGCAAGATAGATAAAGGCCTTGGGATTGCCCATCCTGCCTTTAAAATTCCTATTAGCGCTGGATATAACTACTTCTGAGTCCGCGGGAATACCGTTGTGCGTACCGACACAAGGCCCGCACCCTGGCGCAACAATAGCCGCACCTGCCTTAACTAATATATCTATAAACCCTAATTTTAGGGCTTCCAGAAGAATCGCACGGGAGCTGGGAGCAATTATAAGCCTCACATCAGAAGCAACCTTTCTGCCCTTAAGTATTTTAACAGCCACGCGAAGATCTTGCAAGCGCCCATTTGTACAAGTACCTAAGAAAGCTTCATTGATTTTAATATTTTCTAATGCACATGCCGGCTTAGCGCTATCTACGCTATGCGGGACTGATACCTGAGGCTGCATATTAGATACATCAAAAGTTAGAACATCCTCATACCTAGCATCAGCATCAGCAATAACCGGCTTGATCTTAAGAGGGTTAGCCCCTTTATCCTTCAGCCATTTAATTGTAGTCTTATCTGCAGGCATAAAACCGGCCTTGGCACCCATTTCCACAACCATGTTACTTATAGTAAAGCGTCCGTCCATATCCATTGCATCAATAACCGAACCGCTAAATTCAACCGCCTTATAAGTTGCTCCGTTTGATTTGATTCTTGTAATAATATTTAAGGCTATATCTTTTGGATAAATACCTTTTGGCACCCTGCCCTTTACTACTATCCTTATCGTCTTAGGGACCTTAAACCAATTCTTACCGGTTGCTAAAGCAATTGCCAGATCCGTAGAGCCTACCCCTGTAGCAAAAGCACCTAATGCCCCGTAAGTGCAGGTGTGGGAATCCGCACCTAAAACCAGGCTGCCCGGGAGGACCTGCGCAGACTCAGGTATAACCTGATGGCATACCCCGCAACCAATATCAAAAATCGAAACTTTAAATTCCCTGGCAAAATCCCGCATCTTCTTATGTACCCTTGAAACGCCTTCGCTGGGAGAAGGAGCGCTATGGTCAATTACCATGCAAAACTTAGCCTTAAGCTCTTTTAATCCCAGCTCCTTAACCCTGTCTATAATAATAGAGCTTGTCCCGTCCTGTCCAAAAGTAAAATCAACATTGCAAACAGCAAAATCTCCGGCATAAAGGTCTTTGCCGCAATGAGCACTTAATATTTTCTCTGCAACAGTTTTACCCATTTAAGAACTCACCTATTCTATCCATTCCTTTTTTAAGCTGCTCTAATCCCGTAGCAAAACTAATACGGACATAATTATCCATACCAAAGCCCTCCCCCGGAATAAGGCTGACATAAGACTTCTCCAGCAGGGTATTTGCAAACTCAACCGATTTTAAACCGGTCTTGCTTATATCGCAAAATATATAAAACGCCCCTTGGGGCTTTATCGCCTTAAGCTTAGGCATACGGCTTAGCCTGTCGATACAATAATCCCTTCTACCTTTAAATTCTTTTACGATATTACCGAAAAAATCTCCTCCGCGGCTTAATGCAGCTACCGCCGCTTTTTGAGCAATAGAATTAGGGTTGGATGTAGAATGATCCTGGAACCTAGAGACAGCTTCGGCAATATCGCCTGCTGCGGCAAGATACCCTATTCGCCAGCCGGTCATTGAATAACTCTTGGATAAACCGTTAATCGTAACCGTTAAATCATAAATTTCCTTGTTAAAGCTTGCTATTGAAACATGTTTAATACCGTCATAAATTAATTTCTCATAAATCTCATCGCTAATGACAAAAATTTTATTTTCAACGCATATATCGGCTATCTCCCTAAGTTCCTCTTCGCTATAAACGCAACCCGTCGGGTTAGAGGGGCTGTTTAAAATTAAAATCTTAGTTTTTGAGCTCAGCTGCTCCTTGATTTGCCCGGGGGTAACCTTAAAGTTGTTCTCCGGCAAGGCCTTAATAAATCGCGGCGAAGCGCAGCACAAATGCACCATTTCGGGATAACTTACCCAGTAAGGCTGAGGGATTAAAACCTCATCCCCGGGATTAGCAAGGACAAATAACGCATTAAAAATACTATGCTTTGCCCCGCAAGAAACAACTATTTGGTTGGGCTCGTATTGCAGGGAGTTATCTTTTTTTAATTTTTCTGTTATTAGTTTTCTTAATTCCAGAATGCCTGTGGTGGGAGTGTACTTGGTAAATCCGCTTTTTATCGCCTCAATCCCCGCATCTTTTACAAAGTCAGGGGTATCGAAATCCGGCTCACCGGCAGCTAAATTTACGATATCAAAGCCTTCAGATTTTAATTTCTTAGCCTTTGAGGTAATCACAAGCGTAGAAGAAGGCTTGACTTTTTTTAAGCGATCCGCTAACCGGTTATCTATAAGCATTAGAATACTGAATTTATAAGGAGTCTCTTTCTTTCTTAAAAATTTTCTTTATGCCTCCCAGAAATTTCTTGGCGGGCTTTTTAAGATCATCCTTTCTCTCTTTTTGCAACGTCGCTGTTTCCTTCTGTTTACTCTCCGGACTTGACTTTTGCGAGGGCTCGGTAGAACTTTCCTCAGCCTTCTTATGTTTTTTAGGCTCCTTAAGTTTTCTCTCGGTTAGCTCAAAAAGCACAATCTGTGCATTATCCCCTCTGCGCCTTTTAAGGTTAATAATCCTGGTAAATCCGCTGTTTCTTTTTTCAAAAAGCGGGCCTACCTTAGCAAAAAGTAAAACCACTAGCTGATGAGAGCCCAGGACCTTAAAGGCCTGGCGCTTGGCACTGAGGGTATTTTCCTTAGCTAAAGATATCAATTTTTCAACTAAAGGCCTAACTGCCTTAGCCCTTGCCATTGTAGTCTCAACCCCTTGATAAATAACCATACTTCTAGCAAGACTTTTCAAGGTAGCCTTATGCCAGCTGGTAAAACGATTTAATTGATGTCTAGAGTCTGCGTGTCTCATCTCTTTTAAGCCTTCTTTAGTTTTTTGGAGTCTACCTGCATCCCCAAGGTCAAACCCATAACCATGAGTAATTCTTTAATCTCAGTCAGTGATTTCTTACCGAAGTTTTTAAAGCCCAGCATCTCTTCTTCCGGCCTCTTAACCAAATCAGCGATACTCTTGATGCCTGCCTCCCGCAAACAGTTAGAGCTGCGCACAGACAATTCCAGCTCTGAAATCGGCAACCTTAACTTCTCATATAAGGATGCTTCCTCTTTAGTCATCTCCGGCTCTTCCTCCGCTATATCTTCAGGAAGCTGCCCAAAGTTAACAAAAATATCCAGATGCCTCTGGAGTATATTTGAGGCATAAAGAAGCGCATCCTTAGGGCTGATTGCCCCATTAGTGAAAATTTCTACAATCAGCTTATCGTAATCAGTGCGCTGGCCCACGCGCGTATTCTCCACAAAAAAGTTTACCTTCTTAATAGGAGTAAATATAGCATCAACAGGAATCAAGCCCAGAGATTTCTCTTCTTTCTTATTTAGTTCGGCGGTTATGTATCCGCGCCCGCGGGAAACCTCCATCTCAATGTTCAACTTGGTATCCTTAGTCAAGGTTGCTATATAAAGATCCGGATTAATTATCTCGATTGTATCATCAGTTTCAATATCTTTTGCCTTAATCTCCCCCTTAGATTTAGCTGAAATAGTGATAACCTTAGGTATCTTGGAGTGGGAATTCAAAACAAGGCTCTTAATATTAAGGATCAATTCCGGAATATCCTCTAAAACCCCCGGTATGGATGAAAATTCATGCGAAACTCCGTTGATCTTAATACTGGTAACAGCGCTGCCTTCGATAGAAGAAAGCAGGACCCTTCTTAAGGAACTTCCCAAGGTTACCCCATAGCCCCTCTCAAAAGGCGCTGCGGAAAACTTCCCGTAAGTATTAGTATAGCTGGACTCCTCACACTCTAACCTTTTTGGTAGCTGAAAATCTCTCCATTTTATACCCATCTATTTCCTCCTTAAATAAATCTAAAACTTACTTAGAATACAACTCGACTATTAACTGTTCCTGTATATTCTGCTGGATATCTTCTTTTTCCGGAAGCCTTAAAACCTGCGCAGAATAATCAGCAGCATTGAATTTAATCCAGCTAGGTATAGACCTCTCCTTAGAAAGCTCCAGGTTATCCTTAATCTTGATTAAGGCCTTATCCTTAGCCTTCAATTGGACAAGATCATCTTTGTCGATTAAAAAAGAGGGGATATTAACCCTCCTGCCGTTGACAAAGATAAAATTATGCCTGACTATCTGCCTCGCCTGAGACCTTGATATACCTAGCCCCATGCGAAAAACTACATTATCCAGCCTTCTTTCAAGCAGCTGCAGAAGTACCTTACCGGTTACCCCTTTAGTCCTTGAGGCAATTTCAAAATACTTACGGAATTGTTTCTCTAAAACCCCGTAAGTCCTTTTAACCTTCTGTTTCTCTCTTAACTGTAAACCATAGTTAGAAAGCTTCTGCCTCCTGCCTTTCCCCTCTCCATGCTGGCCAGGTGCATAAGCCCGTTTATTTATCGGGCATTTTTCCGTATTGCATTTTGTACCCTTCAGGAAAAGTTTCTCTCCCTGCCTGCGGCAAAGCCTGCAGATTGCATCAATATAACGCGCCATAAATTATACTCTCCTTTTCTTCTTGGGACGACACCCGTTATGCGGGATAGGAGTTACATCTTTTATTAAGGTAATAATAAGGCCGGCGGCCTGCAAAGCCCTGATAGCAGATTCCCTGCCAAAACCCGGGCCCTTAACACGCACCTCAACCTCTTTAAGCCCTATATCCTTTGCCTTCCTGGCAGCATCAGAAGCTGCTATCTGAGCGGCAAACGGAGTAGACTTCTTAGAGCCGCTATAACCTACAATGCCGGGAGCAGACCAAACCAGGACATTTCCCTGTTTATCGGTTATAGTAATAATGGTATTATTAAAACTTGCTTGAATATGCGCTATACCTGAGGTTACCCCCCTTGCCAGCTTCTTCTTCTTTGCTTTTTCTTTTGTCGCCATCAATTATCTCCCGTCTTTATTTTACTTAGCAGGCTTTGCCTTTGCCGGCTCGGCTTTCTTAACTATAGCCATCGTGCCTTTACGCGGCCCCTTGCGGGTCCTGGCATTGGTGCGCGTACGCTGACCTCTTGCCGGTAAACCTTTCTTATGCCTTGAGCCTCTCCAGGAACCGATATCCATCAACCTCTTGATATTCTGCGAGATGTCCCTGCGCAAATCACCCTCAACCCTTAATCCGCCCTTTTGCAATGTATTAGTAATACGCGCTATCTCCTCCTCGTTTAAATCCTTTGCGCGCTTGCTAGGATCGATATTGATCTCCTTGAGCAGCCTATTAGAGGTAACCCTACCGATACCGTATAAATAAGTTAATGAAATCTCGATTCTTTTCTCTTTAGGTATATCAACACCCAGGATTCTCGGCATCAAACATCTCCTTTATTGTCGTTAGAAACTATCCCTGCCTCTGCTTATGCTTAGGATTAGAACAAATTACCCTGACTATTCCCTTCCTCTTGATAATCTTACACTTATCGCAAATCTTTTTTACCGATGCTTTTACTTTCATTTTATTTAACCCTAAAAGTTATCCTTCCCCTGCTTAAATCATAAGGGGAAAGCTCCAACTTAACCTTATCTCCCGGTAGAATGCGTATGAAATTCATGCGCATCTTTCCGGAGACATGCGCCAACACAACATGCCCATTTTCCAGCTCTACCTTAAACATTGCATTTGGCAACGCCTCTAAAATCTTCCCCTCTGTCTCAATAAGTTCTTCTTTAGGCATATTTAATTAGTTAGTATTTGCGGACCGTCTTCAGTAATTGCTATTGTATGCTCAAAATGCGCTGAAGGAGACCTATCCTTAGTTACCGCGGTCCAGCCATTAGGCAGTATTTCCGCCTCCCAACTACCTGCATTTACCATCGGCTCAATAGCCAGGACCATACCTTTTTCTAGGATCGGCCCCTGATGCGCAACGCCAAAATTGGGTATTTCCGGCTCTTCATGCAGGCTTAATCCGATCCCGTGCCCGACAAATTGCCTGACCACAGAAAAACCATTTCCCTCAACAAAGTCTTGAATCCTATGGGATATATCAGAAAGCCTGTTGCCAGCTACGGCTTTTTTTATGCCTTCTACCAAAGCCTCTTTAGTGACCTCAACCAGCTTAAGGAGACTTGGATCAACCAACCCTACACCTAAAGTAACAGCTGCGTCGGTAAAATAGCCTAAATAATTTACCCCCAGATCAATACCTATAATATCGCCTTCACAAAGAGCCCTCTTGCCCGGTATCCCGTGCACAATCTCTTCATTAATAGAAGTGCACACTGCTGCCGGAAACCCCTTATAACCTTTAAATGCCGGCTTAGCGCCTTCTTCAACGATAAGCCTTTGGGCAAGAGCATCAATCTCGCTAGTCAATACCCCAGGAAGAATAACCTCCTTAAGGCTTGCCATTACCCTGCTTAAAATCTTTCCGGATTTACTTAACCTCTGAAGATCCTCATCAGATTTTAAGGGAATCATATTATTGTTTAGCAAGAGCAACTATCTGGCTAAGCACAATAGTAGCTTGGCCATCCGCATCCAAACGATGCAGCTTATTTTTACCCTGGTAATATTCTATTAAATCACTGGTCTCTTTTTTATAGACCTCAAGCCGTCTTTTTATCGTCTCCACCTTATCATCGCTTCTTTGATAAAGCGCTGCGCCGCACTTATCGCAAATACCATCCCTTTTGGGAGGCATATTTGTCTTATGGAAGTTTGCCCCGCACTTAGAGCAGACCAGCCTTCCGGATAATCTCTGTATGATGACCTCCTCGCTGGAATCTAAATAAACCACCAGATCCACATCTATACCTTGAATACTGAAGATATCTTCAAGCGTCTTTGCCTGAGCAAGGTTTCTGGGGTAACCATCAAGTATGAAACCCTTTCTTACATCAGCCTGCGCAAATCTCTCCTGCAGCATTTTAGCCATAAGTTCATCCGGCACCAGCAATCCGCGATCCATAAAATCCTTTGCCTCTTTGCCCAAAGATGTGGCATCCTTTACATTCTGCCTTAATATATCACCGGTGGAAACATGGGCAAGGGCCAATTCTTCAGCCAGGGATTTTGCCTGCGTCCCTTTGCCTGCACCCGGCGGCCCTAACAATATAATTCTCATTATCTCCTGCCTCGCATATGCCCGCCTTTTATAAAACCCTCATAATGATGGGTTAAAAGATGGGATTCAATCTGTTTTAATGTATCCAGCATAACGCCGACTACAATCAATATTCCGGTCCCGCCGAAAAAAGAAGCAACCAGATAAGGAACCTTTAACCAGGCCATCACAAAATCCGGGAATATCGCAATAAAGGCAATAAATAACGCTCCGGCTAAAGTAATCCTTGTCATTACATAATCTAAAAACTCCGCAGTAGGAGCGCCGGGCCTTATCCCGGGGATAAAGCCTCCGTATTTCTTCATATTCTCCGATAAATCCTGCGGATTAAAGACTATTGCCGTGTAGAAATAGCAAAAGAAAACTATCAAAAGAGCATAAACCGCAGTATAAAGAACCTGCCCGCGGATTAAACCCTGCGCCAGCCTTTGAAACCCGGGATTGGGTATAAATGATGCCAGGGTAGCAGGAAATAAAATTATTGACTGCGCAAAAATAATCGATATAACACCGGCAGTATCAACTTTTAAGGGGATATAAGTAGACTGTCCCCCGTAAATCTTTCTTCCTACAATCCTGCGTGCATACTGAACAGGTATTTTCCTCACTCCCTGAGTGATCAAAATAACCGAGAATACCACTGCCACTAAGAATAAGGTCATAATTATCAGCGTAAAGGGCTGAATCTGCCTGCGCGAAGCGGCAAAGGGAGAAACCAGAACAAATAACTGATGAATAGCTGCCGGGATTCTGGAGATAATACCTGCGGTAATAATCAAGGAGATACCGTTACCTATCCCCCTTTCCTGTATCTGTTCGCCTAACCACATTATGAATATCGTCCCTGTGGTAAGGGTGAGTACGGTAATAATCCTAAAGCCCCAGCCCGGATCCATGACTATCTTTAAACCCTCAAAACGCGCCGGATTCTCTAACCAAAGAGCAATAAAAAATGATTGGATTACAGCTAAACCTACGGTTCCATAGCGGGTAAACTGATTTATCTTCTCGTAACCGGCCTTACCCTCTTTAGAGATCTTCTCCAAAGCCGGAATAACTGCAGTTAAGAGCTGCATAATAATAGAAGAAGAGATATAAGGCATTATCCCTAAGGCAAATATGGTAAGTTTCTCCATTGCGCCTCCGGAAAACATATTAATTATGCCAAAGATCGTCCCGCCCTGAGTTTGGGCAATACGGGTAAAAAATTCTGCTAGAGCCGCCCCATCAATACCCGGAGTAGGAACATAACAACCTACCCTGTATATAGCCAATAAAGCTCCGGTGATAAGCAGGCGCTTCTTTAAATCAGGTATTTTGAAAGAATTAATTAACGGGCTAAAATCAACTAATGACATTAGTTATAACTTCTACGCTACCGCCTGCTTTTTTAATACATTCAGCGGCCTGTTTGGAAAAGGCATGGGCTTTGACAGTTACGGCTGCCTTTAGGTCTTTATTGCCTAGGATTTTAACCGGTTTTTCCTTATCCTTAATCATGCCCTTAGCCTTAAGCAATGCAGGATCAACCATTCCATCTTTTATCTTAGCGATGCTTTCCAAGGTAACAATCTGAAAACTTTTCTTAAAAATACTTACAAAGCCGCGCTTAGGCATCTTACGGATCAAAGGCGACTGGCCTCCTTCAAAACCTAAATAAAAGTGCCTTCCGGCCCTTGATGTCTGCCCTTTACTGCCGCGGGTAGATGTCTTTCCATGCCCCGAGCTTGAACCCCTGCCCAAATACTTTCTTTTCTTATGGGCTCCCCTGGGAACACTTAAATTAAATAAACCTACCCTCTTCAAAACCTCTTCTTTTTTTTCTTTGGCAATTTTATTTTTCATTCTAAACCTTTAGATTCCTCAAACCGTCAACGGTTGCCTTAATAACATTAATAGGGTTATTAGATTTTAAACACTTGGTCAGAATATCCTTGATACCTGCAGCTTCGCAGATGGCGCGCACCGGCCCGGCAGCAATAACACCCGTACCTTCAGAGGCAGGCTTAAGCATAACCTTAGCTGCACCGTATTCGCCAATAATTTCATGAGGGATAGTTGAACCTTCCAAGGGGACCCTAAAAAGGCTCTTCTTAGCCTTGGTTAAAGACTTTCTTATTGCATCCGCCACCTCATTTGCCTTATCCAAAGCAAAGCCGACCCTACCCTTAGTATCTCCCACCACAACAAGCGCGCTAAAATGCAATTTCTTTCCGCCCTTGGTAACCTTAGTAACTCGGTTAATCGTAATCACCTTTTCTATCAACTCTTGCTGCTGCTCAATATTAATTTCCCGCATAGATTAAAACTCCATTCCGCCTTTTCTTAAAGACTCGGCAAATGCCTTTATCCTGCCGTGATATAAAAACCCCGCGCGATCAAATACGATTTTGCTTATTCCCTTTTCTTTCGCCTTAAGCGAAAAAACCTGGCCAAACAACTCTGCGGCCTTAACGCTGCCGGAATTCTTCATCTTCTGCTTAAATTCCTTGCTGGCCGTAGAAAATGAAAAAATTACCTTTTCCTGGGTATCATCTACTACCATTGCAGAAAGATTATTCAAGCTGCGCTTAACTACCAAGCGCGGCCTCTGCAAATTACCCTGCATTCTAAGTTTTATCCTGCGATGCCTCTTTAGCCTGGAAAGTTCTTTTTTATTCATTTTATTTACCACCGCCGGTTGCCTGTGCCTTACCTACCTTCTTCTTTACGTGTTCTCCGAGAAAACGCACACCCTTACCCTTATAAGGCTCAGGGGGATAAATAGAGCGTATTTCGGTAGAAACCTTGCCTATTAATTCTTTATCTATGCCGGTAATGACCAATTGGGTGGGCTTAGGCGCCTCGATCTTAATTCCTTGGGGGATTGCAAAGTTTACAGGATGCGAGAAACCCAGGTTTAAATTTAAGCTGCTTCCCTGAACTGCGGCCTTAAAGCCTACCCCGATAATCTCAAGCTCCTTCTTATATCCCTCAGTAACCCCCTTAATCATATTAACAATTAGTGCGCGGTACAATCCGTGTAAAGATTTATCCATTTTAGTATCGGCAAGCCTCTTTACCAGGATCTCCCCTTCTTTTATATCTAAGGAAATACGGGGGGAAAGCACCCTGCTCAACTTACCCTTGGGGCCTTCTATAAAAATAGTATTATCCTTAACCTCAACCTTAACTTCTTTTGGAACCGCTATAACTTTCTTACCTAATCTAGACATTAATTAATCCCCTATAACTTAAGAATTACCAAACGTATCCGATAACCTCTCCGCCTAAGCCCTGTTCGCGCGCAGCCTTATCAGTCATAATCCCTTTAGAGGTAGAGATCAATGCCAGGCCCTTACCCCTTAAAACAACCGGCACCTTCTTATGCTTTACGTAAGAACGTAATCCCGGCCGGGAAATCCGTTTAATATTTCTTATTGCTGATTTTGCCGCGGTATATTTAAGATAAATCCTGCCTATACCCTGCTTTTTATCCTCAATAATCTTAAAATTCTCAATATAACCTTCCTCTTTTAGTATAACCAGTATTGCTTTTATAGTATTGGATACCGGGACATCCACAATATCCTTCTTTATCATTACGGCATTACGTATTATTGTGAAAACATCGGCTACCAGATCTGTCCTAGACATTTATTCTCCTAAATTTTTTATTTACCAGCTCGCTTTTTTAACGCCCGGTATAACGCCCTTCCAGGCCAATTCCCTGAAACACAAACGGCAAAGTTCAAACCTGCGTAAATAACCGCCGGACCTTCCGCATATCGCGCATCGGTTATGCTTGCGTGCAGAAAACTTCGGTTTACGTTTCCATCGAGCTATCTGTGAATTTTTAGCCATATATTTTTACTTTAATCCTTTTCGGTTTTAAACGGCATCCCGAACATCTTTAAGAGTGCTCGTGCCTGATCAATGGTCTGGGCATTTTTAATAACGAAGGTAATATCCATGCCTTGCACACGGGTGAGCTTATCGTATTCTATCTCGGGAAAGATACCCTGTTCGCTTAAGCCTAAGGTATAATTCCCTGCTTTATCAAAGGCATCAATTGATACCCCGCGGAAATCGCGTATACGGGGCAAGGCGACATTAAGTAACCTGTCCATGAATTCATACATCACACCCTTACGCAGCGTTACCTTGCATCCTACCGGGGAACCCTGCCTAATCTTAAAATTAGCAATAGCCTTTTTAGCCCTGCGCATAACCGGCTTCTGGCCGGTTATTAAAGCCAACTCATCGATAGCCTTTTCCAGTATCTTGATATCCTGCAGCGCTTCCCCTACGCCCATATTAACCACTATCTTATCGACGGAAGGAACCGCCATTTTGTTTTTAATACCGCATTCCTTCATCATTGCGGGGATAATTTCTTTTCTATATTTCTCTAGGAGTCTCGGGGTCATATTTATACTGCCTCTTTGCAGGCCTTACAAATTCTTGCCTTTGTGCCGTCTTTTAGTATTGAAAAACCCACCCGGGTTTGACGATTACAGTTTTTACAGAGCAGGGCAATATTGGACATGCTTATAGGCATCTCTATGGAGACAATCCCGCCTTTCTCATCCTGGCGAGTCTGACGCTTATGCTTCTTGGCCAGGTTTATACCCTCAACCAGCGCCCTGCCCATAGATAAATTAATAGCTAAGACCTTACCGGTCTTACCCTTATCCTTGCCCTTAATTACGGAAATTGTGTCGCCCTTCTTTATTTTTAACATTTATATTACCTCTGGCGCTAAAGATATAATCTTGGTGAAATTTTTCTCCCTAAGCTCTCTTGCCACAGGGCCGAATACACGGGTACCTCTGGGATTTGACTGCAGATCAATAAAAACTATTGCATTACGGTCAAACCTTAAAGCAGAACCATCCGCCCGCCTTATCGGCTGCCTTGTTCTGACGATAACCGCCCTGGCCTTCTCGCCCTTTTTTATTGTTGCCCCGGGAGAAGACTCTTTTACGTTGACATTGATAATATCGCCGATTTTAGCAATAGGGGAATTCTTTTTATTCAAAACCCCTATCATGGCGGCCCTTTTAGCTCCCGTATTATCCGCCACATCTAGTATAGAACGCAACTGAATCATTACTTAATCTCCTCAATTTTCTCAATATGAAGGACCTGGGCCTTTTTAACTACCTCTACAACCCTAAAACGTTTATCCTTTGAAAGCGGACGGGTTTCTTCAATACGCACCGTATCTCCTAATTTTGCGATTGCCCCGCTGTCATGCGCCTTAAACTTATTGTATAATTTCATAATGCGTGAATATTTAGGGTGTTTAACTATCTGCAAGACCCTGACTACAACCGTCTTTTGCATCTTATCGCTTACAACTTCACCGATAAACTCTTTTCTCTTACCCATTTTATCTTTCTTTCTTAAGGTTGAGGAGAGTCTGAACGCGCGCGATATCCCTTTTCACCAAAGAAAACATATGCGGCTTCTCAACTCTTCCAGAATAACGAGCCAGGTTTAGCTTAAAAAGTTCTTCTTTTAAGGACTTCTCTTTCTCTAGAAGCTCCGCTCTTGACAGATTAACCAGATCTTTTGCCTTTTCTTTATTTGCCATTTTATTTATGTATTCGCGATATAAATTTAGTCCTTAAAGGAAGTTTATAGGCCACTAAACGAAAGCATCTACGGGCGTATTCCTCAGGTACACCGCCTATCTCAAATAATATCCTGCCTCTTTTTACTACGGCAACCCAATGGTCCAAATCGCCCTTACCTTTACCCATGCGAACTTCCGCCGGCTTCTTGGTGATAGACTTATCCGGGAATATCCTTATCCAAAGCTTTCCGCCTTTATGCAGCTGGCGGGCAATAATAACGCGCACGGCTTCAATCTGATTATTCTTAATCCATCCGTTATCCAGGCACTTTAAACCAAACTCTCCAAAGGCTAATTCCGCACCGGTTGTAGCAACGCCCCTGCGCTGGCCCTTTTGTAATTTGCGGTATTTAACTCTCTTGGGCATTAAAGGCATTTTATTTTGTCTCCCTAGAAGCTTCGTTCTTCTCTTTTGACGCTGCTTCAGTTCTTATCTGTCTTTTGCCCAATATATCTCCCTTATAAATCCAAACCTTTACCCCGATTAAACCATAGGTAGTTAAGGCTTCGGCAAAACCATAATCGATATCGGCACGTAAAGTCTGAAGAGGAACTTTACCCTGCTTGTACATCTCGGTACGGGACATCTCCGCTCCATTAAGCCTACCTGAACAAACTACCCTGATACCCTTCACCCCGGAGTTCATAGACTGTTCCATAGCGCGCTTTACTGCCCTGCGGAAAGCCACTCTCTTCTCCTGCTGAAAGGCTATGTTCTCGGCAACTAATTGGGCATCCCAAGAAGGGTTCTTCACCTCTTCGATATCAATAGCTATCTCCTGCTTAACCATGCTATTTAAATCTTCACGCAAACGCTCAATATCGGCTCCGTGCCTTCCGATAATAATCCCGGGCCTGGCGCTAAATATCTTGATCTTAAGTTTATCCGCCAAACGCTCGATAACTACATTAGATACAGCAGCCTGTTTAAATCTTTTCTTTATAAACTTGCGGATATTGTAATCCTGGAGTATAAATTTAGGGTAATCCTTGGTAGAGGCAAACCAACGGCTATTCCAATTACGGATAAAACCTAATCTTAATACTAAAGGACTGACCTTTTGACCCATTATTTATTCTCCTGATCTTTTAAATCCAACTCTATCTTGATATGAGCGGTTCTTTTAAGTATTGACTGTGCCCTGCCGAAAGCCGCCGCCTTGAACCTCTTCCATCTGGGGCCGGGATTGCATGTTATCTTTGAAATATAAAGCTGCTCCATATTAAACCCCTTAACCTTGGCATTAGCAATGGCGGATTTAAGTATTTTTATAAGGAATTCCTTCGGGCGCTTATTAAGATGTAGAAGTATACTTACTGCCTCTTTGGCATCTTTGTTACGTATCAAATCCATAACCTGCGATACCTTTGAGGGGGATATTCTTAAGAATTTTCCTTCAGCCTTGCTTATCATATCTTCCTTTTATGTTTTCTCTGCTGCCTTTTTAGCCTTTACGCCGCCGTGTTTCCTGAAAATACGCGTGGGGGCAAACTCACCCAGCTTATGCCCTACCATATTTTCGGTTACAAATACCGGTACGTGCTTTTTTCCGTCATAAACAGCAAAGGTAAGCCCAACGAAATCAGGTATTACGGTTGAGCTTCTCGCCCAGGTTTTAATCGCCTGACGAGTACCGGTTTTACGCTGCTGGTCAACCTTTCTCAATAATCTTTCTTCCACATACGGGCCTTTTTTCAATGAACGTGGCATATTTTATTTCCTTCTCTTAAGTATGAATTTGTTAGAATACCTGTTGGGCTTTCTGGTTCTATAGCCCTTGGTTGGTTTACCCCAGGGAGTTACCGGATGAGGGTTGCCTTGAGGAGATTTACCTTCACCGCCGCCATGCGGATGATCAACAGGGTTCATTACCACGCCTCTAGACTGAGGCTTTACACCTAACCACCTGTTTCTTCCGGCCTTACCCAAATAAAGCGCCCCATGGTCAACATTGCCTACCTGCCCTATTGTAGCGTGACAATCTAAGCTAACCAACCTTACCTCTCCGGAAGGAAGCTTGATATGGGCATATTCACCTTCTTTGGCCATAATCTGCGCGCTTGAACCTGCGGAACGCACAATCTGACCACCGCAGCCTCTTTTCAATTCTATATTATGAATCATTGTACCGGATGGGATATTTCTTAACAACAGACAATTCCCTGTTATAATCTCCGCATCTTTCTGTTTAGAGGATACAATAGTCTGCCCCACGGTTAAACCCACCGGTGCCAATATATACCTTTTTTCCTTGTTCGGATATTCAACTAGGGCTATGCGGGATGAACGGTTAGGGTCATACTCGATAGCTATAACCTTGCACGGAGATTCAAACAAATCGCGCTTGAAATCAATAAGCCTGAGCATGCGCTTATGTCCGCCGCCGCGATGTCTTGAGGTAATCCTTCCGTAGGCATTCCTTCCCCCGGTCTTCTTCAAGGGCAACAAAAGTGATTTCTCCGGACTAGACTTTGTAATCTCCTTAAAATCCGGGCCCGTCATGTGTCGGCGCGATGGTGTTGTAGGTTTAAAGTATTTTAGTCCCATAATTTTTAAGCTACAGAGATTTTCTGACCTTCCTTTAAAGTGACTACTGCCTTTTTAAGCTCGGGGGTCCTTCCTAAATGATAACGCACCCTCTTTAATTTACCCGCAGAGATAAAGGTGTTAACATCCTGAACCTTTACCTTGTAGACCTCTTCAACTGCACGCTTAATCTGAATCTTGTTTGCCGCCGGATTAACCAGAAAAAGATACTTTCCGTCGCTCTCATACTGAGTCGACTTTTCCGTGCGTATTAAAGCCTTAATTATATCTTGTGCGTAGTTCATATTTTTAATCTGTCTATTAATTTAGTTAAAGCGCCCTTGGTAATTACCATTTTCTTGCTTTTAAGAACCTCGTAAGCATTTGTATTTTGAGCGATATTATAATCGATGAAATCAATATTCCTTAAAGAGAGCTTCAGGCTTTCCGGTAATTTATCTAATAACAAAAGCACGCTGGCCTTGTCCTTAGCATTAGTCAATTTAAGATTAGAGAAGACCTTTAACGCGTCTTTTACCTTGGGCTTTTCAATATTCAGGGCATCTAAAACAATCAAGCTATTTTCATTTACCTTTGCATTTAAACTTGATCTTAAGGCTAAAAGCTTAATCTTATTAGGAATAGTATAGGAAAAATCCCTTGGGTGAGGCCCAAAAACCACGCCGCCATGACGCCATAAAGGCGAACGAGTGGAACCTACGCGTGCCCTCCCGGTACCCTTCTGCCTCCAGGGCTTTTTACCGCCGCCGGATACTTCCCCTCTAGTCTTGGTTGCGGCAAGCCCCCTTCTGCTATTGGCACGGTAAAGATTGACCGCCTGATATATGGCATCATTATTTACTATCCCGTCAAAGACCGAAGGATTTAATTTAATAGTATCAATCTCTTTGCCTTCAGCGTTATATATAGGTAAGATTTTTGCTTCCATTTTCTATTTTTTTGCCTTCTTCTCTAAAGCAGCCTGTGGTTTATTCGTTTTATTAACCTTCTTCTTAGCATTCCTGATCATAACATAACCGTTTTTACAACCGGGAATAGCGCCTTTTACTAAAAGAATGTTGTTCTCAAGGTCAGCCCTGACTACCTTTAGATTCTGCAAGGTTACTCTCTGCGCACCCATATGCCCGGGCATATGATGGCCTCTCCAAACCCTTCCGGGAGTTGTAGTTGAACCTATGGAGCCAACGCGGCGATGAGAAGTCGAACCATGAGTCATCGGGCCGCCCTTCCAATGCCAGCGCTTCATACCTCCCTGAAAACCTTTTCCTATGGATACACCTGTAACATCGACAAAATCGCCGGGTGAGAAGATATCCACCTTCACCTCATCCCCAACCTTATATTCCTTCGCGGGGTTTTTAGGAACTTCCCTTATAACCTTGCAGCAGGCAATATTTAATTTCTTAAAGTATCCTGCAATAGGTTTTTTTAGGCGTTTCTCGCTTACCTGCGCAAAACCCAGCTGTAAACTTTTATCATTTACCGCCAAGACCCAACATGGGCCTGCCTCTATGGCTGTCACATTGACGTACGAACCATCTTCGGCAAAAACCTGGGTCATGCCTATTTTCCTGCCTAATATCCCTGTCATTTTATCTCTACGTCTACTCCTGAGGGCAGATTAAGCTTTCTTAACGAATCAATCGTCTTTGCTGTAGGCTCAAATATATCGATCAGCCTTTTATGCGTAGAGAGCTCAAACTGCTCGCGTGATTTTTTATCAATTACCGGCGAGCGCAAAACAGTATATACCTGGCGCTTTTTAGGCAGCGGTACAGGACCGGATATTTTAGCACCGGTCCTTTTTACCGTCTCAACAATCTCTAAGACCGCCTGATCCAATAAACGATGATCGTAGGCCTTTAACTTTATACGTATCTTCTGCTCGTTTGACATATTTTTAGGCAATAACCTCGGTAACTACACCTGCGCCTACCGTACGCCCGCCTTCACGGATAGCAAAACGCGACTCTTTCTCCATGGCGATAGGTATGATTAATTCAACCTCAAAAGTCACATTGTCTCCGGGCATAACCATCTCAACTCCCGCAGGCAAAGCAACATTACCGGTAACATCAGTAGTCCTAAAATAAAACTGAGGCCGATAACCTTTAAAAAACGGCGTATGCCTGCCGCCTTCCTCTTTAGTCAGGATATAAACCTGGGCCTTAAACTTGGTGTGCGGGGTAATGGATTTCGGTGCGGCAATAACCATGCCACGCTCAATATCCTTTCTCTCAACGCCTCTTAATAAAAGGCCTACATTGTCTCCTGCCTGCCCTTCATCGAGAAGCTTACGGAACATTTCAATACCCGTAACAACCGTAGATTTTACTTCCGGCCTTAAACCAATTAACTCAACGGTATCGTTAAGCTTGACCTTACCGCGTTCAATCCTTCCTGTTCCTACCGTACCCCTACCTTCAATACTAAAGACATCTTCCACAGCCATAAGTAAGGGCTTATCGAGGTCTCTCACCGGTAAAGGTATAAAATCATCGCAGGCCTTGATCAAATCTAAGATTGGCTTGCAATCAGCACTATTAGGATCATTAGCCGCTGCCATCGCCTTAGATGAGCTTCCCCTGATAATAGGAGTCTTATCTCCCGGGTAACCGTATTTAGTAAGCAACTCTCTGATTTCCATCTCTACTAAATCCAGAAGCTCATTATCAGTAACTAAATCCACCTTATTTAAAAATACAACCATAGAAGGAACATTTACCTGGCGTGCTAAAAGAATATGCTCTCTGGTCTGAGGCATAGGGCCGTCAGCAGCGGAGACAACCAATATAGCGCCATCCATCTGGGCTGCGCCGGTAATCATATTCTTAATATAGTCGGCATGGCCGGGGCAATCGATATGCGCGTAGTGGCGTGCATCTGATTCGTACTCAACATGGGCAACGGAAATAGTAACAACCTTTGTCTCATCCCTTACCGTACCGCCCTTAGCGATATCTGCGTATTCTCTGGCTGTTGCCTTACCCATCTTCGCTAATACGTTAGTAATCGCAGCAGTCAAGGTAGTCTTTCCGTGATCAATGTGGCCAATAGTTCCGATATTTACGTGTGGCTTACTTCGCACAAACTTTTCTTTAGCCATTTCTTTTCCTCCTTATTTTTAAAGACTCTTTCTCGTAGAACCCGTAGAAGCAAATCCTGTAATAATCTTTTCTGATATATGTGAAGGCACTTCCGTATAAAAAGAAGGCTCCATTGTATATGATGCACGCCCTTGTGTCAAGGATCTTAATATAGTTGCATAATTAAAAACTTCAGCCAGAGGAATGTGTGCTCGGACCGTGCGCAGATTAAGGCGCTGCGCAAGAGAAGCTATTTTTGCCCGTCGAGAACTTAGGTCACCGATAACCTGGCCCATGAATTCTTCCGGCACAACAACTTCGATATCCATAATCGGCTCCAATAAAATCGGCCCGCCTTTTCTTAAACCATCGCTGAACGCTAATGAACCGGCCATCTTAAAAGCCAATTCGGACGAATCAACTTCATGGAAAGAACCATCGACTAAAATAACCTTTACATCGGTAACAGGATATCCGGCCAATACTCCGCTTTTTGCCGAGCCGATAACACCCTGCTTTACCGCTGGGATAAATTCACGCGGGATTGCACCGCTCTTAATTTTATCTTCAAAGGTAATTCCCGTACCAGGGGTTTCTTGCGGTTCCATCTCCAGGACACAATGCCCATACTGGCCTCGCCCTCCGCTCTGAGAAATAAACTTACCTACTGACCTGATTTTCTTAGTCAAGGTCTCCCTGTAAGCAACCTGAGGCTGGCCTACCTGAGCCTCTACATTAAACTCACGCAAAATCCGGTCTATAATAATCTCCAGATGCAGCTGCCCCATACCGGCAATAAGTGTTTGGCCGGTCTCCTGGTTATAGCTTACACGGAAAGATGGGTCCTCTTCTTCTAATTTATGCAGGGCCAATCCAAGCTTCTCCTGCGCATCTTTTGACTTTGGCTCGATAGCCTGTTGAAGGACCGGCTCGGGAAAACGCATTGCCTCAATAAGTATAGGGTTCTTTTCCGTACAAAGCGTCTCTCCGGTCTTCGTCTCCTTTAACCCTACCGCAGCAGCAATATCTCCGCAGGTAATACTATTAGCTATCTCCTGGTGATTAGCATGCATTTTAACAATCTTGGTAACTCTCTCCCTTACTCTTTTAGAAGCATTATAAATATATGAGCCTGCCTCCAGGGTCCCGGAATAAACACGCACATAATTAATCTTTCCTACATACGGGTCTGTCGCTACCTTAAAACAAAGTGCGCAAAAAGGGGCTTTTTCCGAAGCCTTGATCTCCTCAAACTCTCCGGTCTCAGGATGCATCCCCTTAATAGCAGGCACATCCAAAGGAGAAGGCAAGTAATCCTTAACCGCATCTAAAACTAACTGCACGCCTTTATTCTTAAAGGCAGAACCGCAGAGAACCGGAACAAACTTATTGGCAACAACACTTCTTCTTATCGCTGACTTTAATTCCGCGGCGCTGATTTCTTTACCGTGAAGATAATCCTCCATAATCTTATCATCTACCTCTGCCAGGCGCTCTACCATAACCGTGTGCATCTTTATAACCTCAGGCATTGCCTCAGGAGGAATTTCCCTTATCTCCATCTCCTTGCCTAAATCATCCATATAATAAAACATCCTTTTCTCGATCAGATCAACAATACCGTTAAAGGAAGCCTCTTTGCCTAAGGGATACTGTATAGCTGCGGCATTTGTTCCCAACCTCTTGTGCATCTGGTCAATTACTTCCAAGAAATTAGCCCCTGTCCTATCCATTTTATTAACAAAGGCAATCCTGGGAACCTGGTAACGGTCAGCCTGGCGCCAAACAGTCTCTGTCTGCGGCTGTACTCCGCCGACTCCGCAAAAGACTACCACCGCACCATCCAATACCTTCAAAGACCTCTCTACCTCAATAGTAAAATCAACATGGCCGGGGGTATCGATAAGATTAATGCTGATATCCTTCCAGGTACAGGTAGTAGCGGCAGAGGTGATAGTAATGCCTCTCTCCTGCTCCTGAACCATCCAGTCCATAGTAGCGGTACCATCATGCACCTCACCCAGCTTATAATTCTTCCCCGCATAAAATAATATACGTTCACTGGTAGTGGTCTTACCCGCATCTATATGTGCGATAATCCCGATATTCCTTAATTTTTCCAGAGCTATTTTTTCCATTACCACCTAAAATGCGCAAAGGCCTTATTACTCTCAGCCATCTTATGCGTATCATCCCTCTTTTTAATTGCCGAACCCTCTCCCTTATAAGCTGAGATGATCTCCTCGGCTAACTTTTGTTCCATGGGTTTGCCTTTTTTATTCTGGGCAAAATCACGTATCCAGCGCAGGGCAATTGAAGTGCCGCGTTCCTGGCGCACCTCGATAGGAACCTGATAAGTTGCTCCGCCTACGCGCCTAGGCTTAACCTCCAGGCGCGGCCTGGCATTATCTAATGCCTTGTAAAAAACCTTCAGGATATCCTGTTCGTTTAAATTCTTCTGTACAATCTCAAAGGCGCCGTAAACAATTCTCTCGGCTATGGATTTTTTACCCTTAAGCATGACCATATTTACAAATTTAGCCACTACCTTGCTATTAAACTTTGGGTCAGCTAATATTACTTTTTCCTGAGCTTTTCTTCGTCTCATTTCGGTCTCTTCGCTCCGTATTTAGAACGCCCTCTCCTTCTGGCAGCTACGCCTGCGGCATCCAATGTGCCTCTTACTATATGATACCTTACACCGGGTAAATCCTTAACACGCCCGCCCCTGACTAAAACTATGGAATGCTCCTGTAAATTATGGCCCTCACCGGGTATATAAGCAGTTACCTCGATTCCTGTAGTAAGCCTAACCCTGGCGATCTTACGAAGGGCTGAGTTAGGTTTCTTAGGGGTCATGGTACGTACCTGCAGGCAAACCCCTCTTCTCTGGGGACAGGCCTTTAAGGCAGGCGACTTGCTCTTTTTATTCCTTGATATCCTTCCGGCTCTGATTAACTGTGAAATTGTAGGCATATTTTAATCTTCCTATTCTTAGTTTTCCTGTTTCTCAGCTGAATCTGCACTTACACTCTCCGATGCCACCTTCATAACCTCAATATCCCTATGGGTATAAAAACCAGTTCCTGCCGGGATTAAGTGCCCGACGATAACATTCTCTTTTAATCCAAAAAGCTCATCGCGCTTTCCGGATGTTGCAGCCTCAGTTAATACCCTGGTTGTCTCCTGGAAGCTGGCCGCCGAGATAAAACTCTCGGTAGTCAGGGATGCCTTGGTTATACCTAATAATAAAGGTGTGGCCACCGCAGGTTTCTGGCCTTTTTTAATAACCCGGGTATTCTCTTTCTGGAATGTCCATTTATCCACCTGCTGGGTTGCCAAAAACTCCGTTTCGCCCGGATCTTCAACCCTTACCTTCTTGAGCATCTGGCGGATAATAACTTCAATATGCTTATCATTAATACGCACGCCCTGCAGACGGTAAACTTCCTGAACTTCATTAACTAAATACTCCTGCAAAACCTTATCGCCGCAAACCCTTAAGATATCCTGTAAAACTACCGGGCCCTCAGTTAATTGTTGTCCGGCATCTACCTTATCACCCTTATAAACATTAGGATGCTTTCCGTGAGGTATGACATATTCCCTCTGCATACCCGTAGTTGATTTTACTATAATAACACGCTGGCCCTTCTTAGTTTCGCCGAATTCTACAAAACCGTCTATTTCGCTGATCACCGCCGGATCCTTAGGCCTTCTTGCTTCAAATAACTCAGCTACACGAGGAAGACCACCGGTAATATCCCTAGTCTTAACTACCATACGGGGAATTTTTGCCAAAAGGTCGCCGCCGTTTACCTGCTGCCCGTCTTTTACCAAAATATGCGCGCCGATAGGAATCGGATAAATCCCGGCAACTTCATTGGAAGAATCAAGAATAACAATTTGAGGGTGGTATTCCTGCTTATGCTCTACAACTACCCTCTCGGTAAGCTTGGTAACTGAATTCAACTCTTCCTTTACCGTAATATCCTCTTTTAAATCTTCATATTTAACCGTGCCGGCAACTTCAGTCAAAACCGGTATAGTGTAAGGATCCCACTGGATAAAAGCAATATCCTTATTAACCTCTCCCCCATCCTCAACACCGATAAAAGCACCCTGCGGAACAGGGAAACGCTCTAATTCTCTTCCCTGTTTATCGTTAATACTGACGGACCCGTTACGGTTTAAAACAACAAATTCTTTATTCTTGGCGGTTACCCTCAAGTTGTGATACTTGATAACACCTTTATTCTTAGATTTTATGAAAGACTGCTCGACTTTTCTGGAAGCAGTACCGCCGATATGAAAGGTTCTCATGGTTAACTGCGTTCCGGGTTCACCGATACTCTGTGCGGCTATTACGCCCACTGCCTCACCCAGCTCAACCATCCTTCCCGTAGCCAGATTCCTGCCGTAACACTTAGTACAGACTCCGCGCCCATTTTCACAGGTTAATACACTACGGATACGTATCTTCTCAATCCCCAGCCTCTCAATCATATCCGCGCGTTCCTCGGTTATCTCGCTGCCCGACTCAACAATAACCTCATCGGTAATAATATCAACTATGCTATCTAAGGCAACCCTGCCTACAATGCGGTCCTTTAAGGAAACAACCTCCTCATCGCCTTCAATAATGGCGGCAACAGTAATGCCATTTAATGTGCCGCAGTCCTCTTCTGCAACAATTACCTCTTGAGCGACATCTACGAGCCTACGGGTTAAATAGCCTGCATCGGCTGTCTTTAATGCGGTATCCGCCAAACCTTTTCGCGCTCCGTGAGTCGAAATAAAATATTCTAAAACATTTAATCCTTCCCTGAAATTAGCCGTAATAGGGCTTTCAATAATCTCTCCTGAAGGCTTTGCCATAAGGCCTCTCATCCCGGCAAGCTGCCTTACCTGAAGCCTGGAGCCTCTAGCCCCGGAGTCGGCCATCATGAATATAGGATTGAACCTATCCATACCCTTAAATAAGAAATCAGAAACCTGGTCTGTAGCGTGCGTCCAGATATCGATTATCTTAGCCTTTCTTTCACTGTCGGTAATGATACCCTTACGGTACTGGTCCTCTACCTTAGCCACTTTTTGCTTGGCATCAACCAAAACTTCCTTTTTCTCTTCGGGGACACATAAATCGTCTATGCCTATAGATATGCCGCCTAAAGTACCCATTTCAAAACCAAGCTTCTTGATATCATCTAATAAGGTAATCGTAGCGCCATGGCCAAACCTCTTATAACACTCCACCACGATATCCGAGACCTTTGTTTTATTAAGCTCCTTATTTACATAACCGAATTCGGCAGGCAAAACCTGATTAAAGATAACCCTGCCCACAGTAGTAGTAATATTTTGTTTAAGCGCAGTAAGCTTTTTATCATCCAGGTCAAAAAAGTTATATATCCTTAGGGTGATAGCAGCATTCAGCTCAACCGCCCCGTCATTATAGGCAATTATTACTTCCTCGCTGTTTGAAAAAGCCTTCCCCTCACCCTTAGCCCCCGACTTCTCCTTGGTTAAATAAGATACGCCCAGGATAATATCCTGCGTAGGCGCAACCACCGGCCTTCCATCAGCAGCGGAAAAAACATTATTCGCCGAAAGCATTAATATTTTAGCCTCTAGCTGTGATTCCAGGGAGAGCGGAACATGCACCGCCATCTGGTCTCCGTCAAAATCTGCATTGAAAGCAGTACAAACTAAAGGATGTATTTTAATAGACTTACCTTCTATCAGCAGGGGCTGAAATGCCTGAATACCTAAGCGATGCAGCGTAGGGGCTCGGTTTAAAAGAACCGGATGATCTTTAATTACCTCATCCAAAATATCCCAAACCTCAATCTTGCCGCGTTCCACCATCCTGCGGGCGCCTTTTATAGTATGCACAAAACCTTTTTCTCTTAACTTCTTTATAATAAAAGGCTCAAATAGCTCTAGGGCCATCTGTTTAGGAAGCCCGCATTCATGAAGCTTTAATTCCGGCCCGACAACGATTACGGAACGTCCGGAATAATCAACGCGCTTACCCAAAAGATTCTGCCTAAACCTTCCCTGTTTCCCTTTTAACATATCGGAAAGGGATTTTAAAGGCCGGTTGTTAGCGCCCATTACTGCCTTTCCATGCCTTCCGTTATCCAGCAAGGCATCAACAGCTTCTTGGAGCATGCGCTTTTCGTTGCGGATAATAATCTCAGGCGCATTTAACTCTACCAGCTTCTTTAAACGGTTATTACGATTAATTACGCGGCGATACAAATCATTAAGATCAGAAGTTGCAAACCTTCCGCCATCTAGAGGAACTAAGGGCCTTAAATCAGGAGGGATGACCGGGACAATATCCAATATCATCCACTCCGCATGATTACCGGATTTCTTGAAATCTTCGATAACCTTAAGGCTTTTTAAGACCTTGCGGTTACCTAAGGCATCCTTGGATTTCTCAAGGCTCCGGCGCAACTTCCTGCACTGAGCATCTAAATCTAAATTCTTCAAAAGATCCCGTATTGCCTCAGCCCCGATCCTGGCCTTAAAATTAGCGCCGTATTTTAAAAGGGCCTCTTGGTATTTTTCCTCCGAAAGAAGTTCTTTCATCTTCAAAGGAGTTGTGCCGGGATCAACAACTACATACTCCTCGTAATATATAATCTTCTCTAAGTCGCGTAAACCTATATCTAAAAGTGCCGACATGCGTGAGGGTACCGCTTTAAAAAACCAGATATGGGTAACCGGTGTTGCCAGATCAATATGGCCCATTCTCTCTCTTCTTACGCTTGAGCGGTCAACAGTCACCTGGCAGCGGTCACAGGTAATCCCCTTGAACTTGATGCCTTTGTATTTTCCGCAATTACACTCCCAATCACGAACCGGCCCGAATATCTTTTCGCAGAATAAGCCGTCCTTTTCCGGTTTTAAGGTACGGTAATTAATGGTCTCGGCCTTCTTTACTTCACCCTTAGACCATGACTTTATTACCTGCCCGGAAGCAATCTTTATTGAAATACTATCAAATGAAACTATTTCATCCATTATTTCGCCTTTTCTGTCCGGATATCCAATCCCAGACCCTGCAATTCTTTAATCAAAACATTAAATGACTCAGGGGTACCGTGAGTCAAACGCTGTTCGCCTTTAACAATAGCCTCGTAAATCCTGGTCCTTCCCGAAACATCGTCACTCTTAACCGTCAGCATCTCCTGAAGGCTGAATGCCGCACCATAAGCTTCCAGAGCCCAAACCTCCATCTCTCCCAGCCTCTGTCCGCCAAACTGCGCTTTACCGCCAAGAGGCTGCTGAGTAACTAATGAGTACGGGCCGATCGAACGTGCGTGTATCTTTTCGTCGACTAAATGGATAAGCTTCATAATATACATATAGCCGACAGTAACCCTATGATTAAATGGTTCACCGGTATACCCGTCATAAAGGGTAGTCTTTCCGTCTTCAGGCAAACCTGCTTTCTTAAGCATATCCTTAATTTCTGCCTCACTTGCTCCGTCAAAAACCGGAGTACCTACATATAGGCCTAACATTTTAGCTGCCCAGCCTAAATGGCATTCCAATATCTGCCCTACATTCATACGGGAAGGAACGCCTAAAGGGTTAAGGACTACCTCAACCGGAGTTCCATCAGCCATATAAGGCATATCCTCTTCCGGAACTATCCTGGCCACAACACCCTTATTTCCATGTCGCCCGGCAAGCTTGTCGCCCTCAGCTATCCTACGCTTAGTGGCGATATAAACTACCACCCTTTTTAAGACTCCCGCAGGAAGCTGATCCCCGCGCCTTACCTTCTCAATCTCCTGCTCTTCTTCTGAAATCAGCTCTTGCACCTGTTCATCAAAAGAGGCAGCCAAAATCTTTGCCTCTTCATTGTCGCTAAAATCATACTTCTCGACCTTCTTCTTATCTACCCCTAAAAGCTGAGAAAGCCTTACTATTTTCTCAGTCTGAACAAATTCGATCTCTTGTTTATAATAAGCTTTTAATTCCCGTATCTTGGATAATTCTTTCGTTTTTTCTTCTTTTGTCTTTCTGCCGCGGTCCTTGCGGGAGAAAACATGCACATCTATAACAACACCCTCAACTCCCGGCGGCACTATAAGCGATGTATCGCGCACGTCACCGGCCTTCTCTCCGAATATAGCCCTTAAAAGCCGCTCCTCCGGAGAGGGCTCTGAGTCAGTCTTAGGGGTAATCTTGCCTACTAATATATCCCCGGGGGCAACTTCTGAACCTACACAAATTATCCCGTTTTCATCCAGATTAGCTAAGGCCTCTTCGCTGACATTGGGAATATCGCGAGTTATCTCTTCATTGCCAAGTCTGGTCTCCGTGGCTTCAATTTCAAATTCCTCTATATGAATAGATGTGAAGGTGTCCTGTTTAATCAATTTCTCGCTAATCAGGATTGCATCTTCAAAGTTATACCCACGCCATGGCATAAAAGCTACCAGAACATTCTTTCCTAAAGCCAATTCTCCCTCTTTAGTACCTATGCCATCGGCAATAATATCTCCCTTTTCAATCCTATCTCCCAGCTTAACGATCGGACGCTGATTCAAGCAGGTATCATTATTGGTACGCAGGAATTTCTTTAAATGATAGATTTTTTTACCTACTGTAATAGAGGAAGAATCTACGCTGGTTACCTTACCGCTATCTTCGGAGACGACTACGGTACCTGAATCACGGGCAACCTTTTCCTCCATTTGGGTACCGACAACCGGGGCCTCCGTAATCATAAGCGGAACTCCCTGCCTTTGCATATTCGAACCCATAAGGGCCCTATTCGCATCATCATGCTCCAAGAAAGGAATTAATGAGGCGGCTACGGAAACTAACTGCTTAGGCGAAACATCCATATACTGGACTTCCTTAGCAGGGACTTTCGGGAAATCATCTTTATAGCGGCAGGATACCTCTTTTTCTACAAAATAACCATTCTCATCTAAGGCCGCATTAGCCTGGGCAATAACCTTATCTTCTTCGATATCAGCAGTGAGATACTCTATCTTTTTAGTCACCCTTCCATCTTCAACCTTGCGGTAAGGAGTCTCTAAGAGCCCCAAGGTATTAACCCTTGCAAAAGTACTCAAGGAGGCGATTAAACCGATATTGGGGCCTTCAGGAGTTTCAATAGGGCAAACCCTTCCGTAATGAGAAGGGTGAATATCCCTAACCTCAAAGCCTGCACGCTCGCGCGATAAGCCCCCCGGCCCTAAGGCGCTTAACCTTCTCTTATGGGTCATCTCTGCTAAAGGATTTATCTGATCCATAAACTGAGAAAGCTGGGAACGGGCGAAGAAATCGCGGATCTGGTTGGATAACAGCTTCGAATTAATCAGATAATGCACGTTAAGAGTATCAAATTCCCCCAACAGGCTCAACCTCTCTCGTATGGATCTTTCCACGCGGCTTAACCCGATACGGATCTGATTCTGGACTAACTCCCCAACCGTTTTGATACGGCGGTTTCCCAGATGGTCTATATCATCGATCTTACCGACATCAGAATTGAGATTAATCAGGTATTCTATTACCTTAATTATAGTATCTGAATCCAATATCCTCTTATCCAGAGAAACATTCATGCCTAATTTTCTATTTAATATAAACCTTCCGGCTCTTTCAAGGTCATAACGGGCAGGATCAAAAAATAACCTATAAAATAAAGCTTCGGCAGCCTCTTTTGTAACCGGCTCCGTAGGGCGCATCTTACGATAGAAGTCAATGTAGGCTTCCTCTTTATTCTTAGTATAATCTTTTTTAAGGGTATTAATGATTTCGGGGTACTCTTTGCCGAATGCTGCGATGATATCTTTGTCCTCTGAGAAACCCAGTATTCTCAAAATCTGGGTAGCGGGAAAATTCCTGCGGCGGTCAACGTAGGCCAATACAGTTTCGGTAAGATCATATTTAAACTCAAGCCATGCCCCGCGGTAAGGTATAACCCTGCCATAGAAAATCTTCTTCCCCGTAGGATGCTCTTCTTCTTCAAAAGATACTCCCGGAGACCGCTGCAGCTGGCTTACCACTACGCGCTCGTCACCGTTAATAATAAAGGTGCCGGTCTCAGTCATTAAGGGAAGTTCGCCGAAATATGCGTCTTGCTCCTTAGTCTCCTTAGGAGTGGTCAAGCGGAACTTAACCTTAAGAGGCAAGGCATAGGTTAAACTTCGGATTTTAGATTCCGCGATATTATATTTCGGCTTACCTAAAGAATAACTTAAGTACTCTAATTTAACTTCCCGATTAGCGCTCTCAATAGGGAAAATCTCGGAAAAGACTTCCTGTAAACCCTGATTCTTACGTTCAGCAACGGGAACATCCAGCTGCAAGAATTCATAGAAGGCTTCTAACTGCACATCTAAGAGATTTGGAATGTTATAGACTTCTTTTAGCTTTGCAAAACTTTTACGCTTAATCACGTTTTATTTTTCCTTAATGTTATTTTAACTCTACGGTCGCACCGGTTGCTTCCAACTTCTTCTTTATTTCTTCAGCTTCCTCTTTAGTAGCGCCGTCTTTGACCGATTTAGGGGCTGCATCAACCAAATCCTTAGCTTCTTTTAAACCAAGGTTAGTGATCGTGCGGACCTCTTTAATAACCGAGATTTTATTTCCGCCGGCACTTGTTAAAACTACCGAAAAGGTAGATTTTTCTTCAGCCGCAGGAGCAGCGCCAGCCTGAGCACCCGCTGCCGGAGCAGCCATCATCGGCATATTTGCCTTCACCCCGAATTTATCCTCCAGGGCCTTGACTAAATCCGATAATTCTAAGACGGTCATCTCTTCTATGGACTTAATCATATCGTCTAATTTTACGCTTGCCATTTGTTTCCTCCTTTTAACTTTCTTTTTTCTGTTTTATCTGATCTATACAATAAACAAATTTCGCCAATATCTGATTTAGGGTAATTACTATTCCTGATATTGGCGAATTTAATGTCATCACAACCTGCGCCCTTAAAACCTCTTTAGAGGCAAGCTTGGACATCGCCTCGATATCCGATTTTTCCAACACCTTGTCTTTTAAAGAACCGCCTTCGATTTTAAGCTGCTCATGCTCTTTAACAAATTCAAAAAGGGATTTTGAGATAGCCACGGGTTCGTCTTTAATAAAAACCATCCCGCAAGGCCCTTCGATATTCTTTACCAGAACTTCTAATCCTGAATCCTTTAAGGCCCTGCGTGCGACGCTATTTTTAACTACAAAAAGCGAAGCCTTGGAACCTTTAAGGGTCTGCCTTAAAGAACATAGGTCAGGACTGGCAACACCCGAATACTTTATAATAAAAACAGCATCAGAATCCTTAAGCGTAGTTTTAATCCTACTCTCTGACACCTCTTTAAAAACTAATCCTATCTTTTTCATATTTTATTAAATAGTAAGCCTTAAACCCGGGCTCATAGATGATGTTATTGAAAGGCTGGTTATAAATTTACCCTTAACAGAAGCCGGTCTAGCCTCAGTCAGGGCCTCAATTACCCTAGAGGCATTATCATAAAGCTTATCTTCGGCAAATGAAAGTTTGCCTACGGCTAAATGTACGCCCCCCTGCTTATCCACCCTAAATTCCACCTTGCCCCTCTTTACATCTTCAATCGCCTTTAATATATCGTTAGTTACCGTACCCGTCTTAGGGCTGGGCATAAGTCCGCGCGGCCCCAGGACTTTACCAAGTTTACTAAGATCCTTCATCATCTCCGGGGTTGAAATAGCGCAATCAAAATCAAGAAAACCTCCTGCGACTTTTTCAATAAGCTCAAGTCCGCCGACATGATCGGCATTTGCGCCGCGGGCGATTCTCTCGTGTTCCCCTTTACAAAAGACTGCAACCCTGACCTTTTTACCGCTACCGTGAGGAAGGATAACCGTACCGCGTACCATCTGGTCCGATTTCTTAGTATCAACCAATAAGTGGAAATGCAAATCTACGGAACTATCAAATTTAACAGGCGCCATTTTCTTCAAGCAGGCAATTGCTTCTTTAAGTTGGTAAATCTTCTCTTTATCTACCTGTTTAGCGGATTCCTTATACCTCTTACTGTGCTCTTTCATTCCTTCTCCTAGCCCTCGACAACAATACCCATACTACGGGCAGTCCCCGTAATAACCTTAATAGCCTGCTCCATATCTGAAGTATTTAAATCAGACATTTTCTGCTTAGCAATCTCTTCAACCTGTTTTCTTGTAACCTTGCCTATAATTTCCTTACCGCTTATACCGGATGCCTTAGCTAAATTAGCCGCACGCTTAAGCAAGACGGATGAAGGCGGACTCTTAATAATAAAGGTAAAGGTCCTGTCTTCATAAACGTTAATTACTACCGGCAGTATTAACCCGTCCCTGCCTTTAGTCTGGTCATTGAATTGTTTGCAAAACTGCATTATATTCACGCCGTGCTGCCCTAATGCCGGGCCCACCGGAGGCGCAGGGTTAGCCTGAGCCGCTGGAACATGCAGTTTAATTTGAGCCTTGATTGCCTTCTTAACCGCCATTATATTTTCTCCACCTGCCAGTATTCTAATTCAACCGGCGTTGCCCTGCCAAATATAGAAACGCTAACCTTTATCTTACCCTTTTCAGGATGTATCTCGTCGATTGTACCGTTGAAATTCTGGAATGGGCCATCAGTAACCCTTACCTGCTCGCCTTTCTCAAAAACAACTTTAGGGCTTGGTTTAACCTGCGTATCCTTAGTCTTTCTCAATATATTATCTACCTCTTCCTGGGGCAGCGGCATAGGTTTTTTTCCTAAGCCTATGAAACCTGTGACACCGGGGGAAGTTTTAACAAATAGGTAAGTTTTTTCATTGAGTTCCATCTCAACCAGAAGGTATCCGGGGAAAAATTTTCTCTGGGATATCTTCTTCTTGCCCGAACGGACTTCAGAAACCTGCTCAGTGGGGATAACCACGCTAGAGATAAGTTCCCCTAACCCGGAAACCGTAATCTTATTCTCCAAAGTCGCTTTGACCTTATCCTCTAGACCTGTTTGAGTATGAACGACGTACCAGCTTTTCATCATTTAAATAAAAGTGTTAATAATCTTGAGAGAACAACATCAATTAATCCAATGAATATTCCCAATAAAACTGTAACTACTATTACAACTATAGTTGACGCCAGCAGTTCCCTGCGGGTACTCCAGGCTACCTTGCTTAATTCTACTCTTACCTCTTTCAAAAAACTTATCGGTCTTGCAAATATATTCATAAACTTACTTCTGCTCCCTTCAAAACTACAGGAGCGGCAGGACTTGAACCTGCAGTCACGGTTTTGGAGACCGTTGGTTTGCCATTAACCGACGCCCCTAGAAAATTATTTTATCTCCTTATGAGGGGTATGCTTGTGACAGGACCTGCAAAACTTGCTGATCTCAAGCCTATCTTGATGCAATTTCTTATTCTTTGTCGTCGTATAGTTTCTATTCTTGCAAACCGTACACTCTAGTGTGATGATCTCTCGCATATATTAATCTTTTAAGCTGGAGACGAGAATTGAACTCGTGACCCCGTCCTTACCAAGGACGTGCTCTGCCAACTGAGCTACTCCAGCATTTTGCTAAAAGCGCCTTAGTCGGCAACATTGAGAAAATAAAAAAACACCCCATAAGAATTCTCCCAGAATTCTTAGTTAAATTGATTTAGTTCCCTTACGATTTATGTATTGTAACTACAGAGATTTACGTAAGCAATAGAATATATACTAATTAAGTACAGTTGTCAAGTATTTTTTGCTATTTTTATAGGATTGGTGAAGTGACTGCTTTTTAGGGAGAGCTATCTTCCCCTATTGACCCAATAATCAACGGTAATCTTCAGCCCCTGAGATAGGCTGTATTGCGGCTTATATCTCAATTTCAATTTCGCATTTGATAAATCAGCAAGAGTCCTAAATACATCTCCGGCACGCTTCTTCAGAAAAATAGGTTTTATATTCTTGTTCAAAATGCCGTTAATCATCCCTGCTAAATCAAGCACCGAATAATCCTTTCCTGAGGCAACATTAAAGACGCCGTGATGCAAGCGGTTATTTCTTGCGGCAAGAAGGTTGGCATTAACTACATTTGAAACAAAGGTAAAATCACGCGATTGCCTTCCGTTTCCATAAATCGGCGGACGTTCATTATTCAAAATGGCGTTAATAAACTTAGGCACGACTACCGCATATTCGTCATCCAGGGGCTGCCTAGGGCCAAAAACATTAAAATAGCGCAGGGCAATCGTAGGCAGCCTATAATGATGGCTGAATATCCTGCAGTAATACTCTCCGGATATTTTAGTTAATGCATAGGGAGATATAGGATTCGGGGATAAAGATTCCTTTTCCGGAAATCTTGAAACATCCCCGTAAACAGAACTTGAGGAAGCAAATACAAAACGCTTTACCTTATTTTCTTTCGCCGCCTCCAGCATATTAAAGGTGCCGTTAATATTAACCTCGTTATACTCCTTAGGGTTATGCATGGACTTAGGCACACTTCTTAATGCTGCCTGGTGCAATACAAAATCTACCCCCCTGCAGGCCTTAGCGCAATCTGCCTTAGAACGGATATCTGCCTTTATAACTTCTATCTTTCCTTTTAAGTTATTTAAGTTTTCTTTTCTTCCGGTTGAAAAATTATCTAAAATCCTGACTGATTCCCCCCTCTTGGCTAATTCCTCAACAATATGCGAACCGATAAAACCTGCGCCTCCGCTAACCAGAAATTTACTCATAACCTTACAATATTCCTGTTTGCCTTACCTATATATACATTACGCGTATCAAATATGCTTTTTGCGTTATTTAGAATTAAACCGTAATCAAGGGAGGAATGGTTAGTGGCAATAATCGTACAATCAAATTTCTTCAAATTTGCTTTATTAAGCGCCAATGATTTAAGGTTCAGGTTAGGAAATTTCAAATAAGGGACTAGCGGATCGTGATAAGCTACCTGCGCCTTGGCCTTTCTTAGGATCTCGATTATATCCAAAGCAGGGGATTTCCTTAAATCCTTAATATCCTTTTTATAAGTAACCCCGACAAGCAGAACCTTAGAATTATGCAAGTTTATCCCCTTACCCTTAAGCACCGCCCCCACCCTTTTTACTACATATTCAGGCATAAAAGAGATTACATCCGATGCAAGCTTAATAAAACGGGAATTAAAACCGAACTTCTTTGCCTTCCAGTAAAGATAAAGAGGGTCTTTAGGTATGCAATGCCCTCCTACTCCCGGCCCGGGATAAAAAGGCATAAAACCAAAAGGCTTAGTGGATGCAGCGTCAATAACCTCCCAGATATCTATATTCATCTTATGCGCCATCATCGCCATTTCATCTACTAATCCTATATTAACAATGCGAAAGGTATTCTCTAATAACTTAGTTATTTCAGCAACACGGGTAGAAGAAACCATCACCGCCCTCTCTACGATTACCTCATAGACCGCCTTGCCCAATAAACCCGCATCCTTATTTACTCCTCCGATAATCTTAGGAATCTTAGAAACCGGGAACCTCAAGTTACCAGGGTCAATTCTCTCCGGGGAAAAACACAGGTAGAAATCCCTCCCATGCCTTAACCCTCTTTTTTCTAAAAGAGGGAGAATAACCTCTTCCGTGGTCCCGGGATAAGTAGTGCTTTCTAAGATAATTAAGCTGCCGCGCTTTAAATTACGGGAGATAGACTCAATCGCCTCTTTGATAAAGGAAATATCCGGATGGTACTTTCTTTTTAATGGGGTAGGCACGCAGACGATAATAACATCGGCATGTTTTAATGATTTAAAATCACCGCAAGGGATTAACCTGCCGGGCCTTAAAACTCCTCTCAATTCTTTAGAGGTAACATCACTTATATAAGTCTCTCTTTTCATAAGATGGGAAAGCCTATCCTTATCTATCTCCACCCCGAAAACTAAAAAACCCTTTTTGGCAAATTCTATGGCTAAAGGCAGGCCTACATAACCTAGGCCTACTACCGCCACCTTAATCTCCTTTTTCTTTATGCTTTCTTTAAATTCATTCAAAAAACCCATTTCTGTTCCTTCCTCACCATTATTAAACTTACTGAGCGCCTGAACGAGGCTTATTATAACTCTGATCAAAACTAAACTCTGCCTCAGGAAATGCCTTTAACCTGAATACGACGAATATCCCCGAGCCGTCATTTCTTTTATTGTTCAACGTTAAATCAACCTCCCAACAATGCAAATCGCGCGAAATAGTGTATTCCTGCTCAAGGGAACCTTTCTTCACAAAGGCATTGCTGTCGTCTGTAAATGATTTAAGATTATACCTCTGGTAGATGGAAAACCTCCATTTAGGATTAATCCGCCAGTTAAGACCTGCGGTAACCTGATTCTGTCCTTTTCTCTCATAGCGCTGCCCGATACCCAATGAGCGTTCAGGGGAAAAGTCAAAAATTATATCGTAATTTGCCTTCGAGAAACGATTATAATTTTCATAATCCGTATCTCCTTCAATCCCCGAATGCTTATAAGTAGCGTCTCCTTCGATTCTTAACCAGGAATAAGGAAGTATCTTATATTTTAAGACTATATCTGAAAAAGTAGCCCCTCTTTTCTGGGTCCTATTAGGATTAGTTACGCTAATCTTAGTATCGTCATCTTGCCAATAATATTGACTTCCGTAAACTATGTGCGGAGAGAAATTATAGGTTGTGCTTATATTTATATCTATAAAATCAACTGTCTTTTCCTTCCCGTCAGCATCCTTCCTCTTGGTTTGCAGTTTATTTGACAAACCTATAGTAGCCGCATTGCTGGAAGTAAGCAGGTCCACCTCATCAATATATTTCAGGTTACGGCTGCTTACTGTGGGCGCATGATTATAAGAGTAGCTGATAGTAGGGGTAATGATATGCCTGAAACCATCAAGGTTCAGCCCCAAGGCATTAGTTTTAAAGTTAAAGAAACGGTAAAATTTAGTACTCAAATCCGCACCCACATAAAAGATAGTGTTAACCGGCAATGTCTTGCCATTTGCCCCTTTATCATAGATAACCTGCCGATCCTTTAGAAAAGGCGTAAATTCGATAAAGGCTAGTTTCATAGGGAGGGAGATCTTATTAATAATATCCAGTCTTGTCATGCTCAGGTCATCCGTGGTTACGGGAGACATGGAAGATTTTTTATTAAAGGAGGTAAAAACGGTATTATTTTCAAAATAGAGCGGCGTATTACCTAATTTTATATTAGGTAATACATATCTTATTTCCGGAAGTTTATCCAACTGGTCAAACCATTTATTCACGCGCTTCTGCGCCAATATATCGATACTGGAATAGCTGAAGCTATGATGGAATAAGGCGTAGGACAAAGGTTGGGTATCTTTTTCATACTCCCGGTAGAAATAATCTTTCAGGATATTGCTATTCCTATCGTAATACTTTCTACGGTCATCCCCGATTTTATAGAATTCCGATACAAAGTTTGTCTGATCTGAGATATCCCATTTATGGCGCCAGCGGATAAGATACCTCTGGAATTCAGTGCGCTGCGCGTTAGCGCCGAGGTCAGTCTTATCCGGATGTTCCTTTGAATAATAAAATTTAAAATCTCCCTTGCCCACATTAGGCGTAGCATAATTTGTACCAAAACCAGAACCGATACCAAGCTTGCTGCGGTAATCAAGGTAAATCCTGCCGCTGGCATAATCAGTAAAGGTATATTTCCAGGCGCTTAAGACATAAGGGCCCCAATCCTTTCTCTTCCCCGGCATAACCCTTACATGCATCATCGGATCCTCTAATACATGGTTAAACCTGGGCAGGTACAATACCGGAACAGAGCCTAAATATAATACGTCTTCTTTAGTCTGAATCTTATCGC
>JAQTTQ010000035.1 GCA_028710685.1 Candidatus Omnitrophota bacterium
AAGGATTCGGACCTCCGACCAAGTGATTATGAGTCACCTGCTCTACCACTGAGCTATGGGCCCAAAAGTTAGAGAATTATTTTACTATTCTTTAATGATTTTAGCAAGATAAAAGTTAGGTAATTTAGGAAAGGAGGATTACTTTTCTTCCTGGAGGATACCAAGGAAAATCTCGGTAATTTTAGGGTCAAACTGCGTACCGGATCCCGATTTGATAATCTTTGCCGCCTTGGCCTTAGGATATGCCTTTCGGTAAGGCCTATCGCTGGTTAAAGCTTGATATACATCGGCAAGGGCTATAATCCTGGCACCGATAGGAATATCTTCTCCCTTTATTCCTTTGGGATAACCTTTACCATCCCAGCGTGCATGGTGATAAAAAATAATCGGTATCAATCCCTGCAAAAAGTGTATCGGCCTTAATATATCCGCCCCGATCTGGGGATGTTTCTTTATCTCTTCGAACTCTTTCTCTGTAAGCTTGGATTTCTTAAGCAATATCTTCTCGCTAATGCCAATTTTGCCTAAATCGTGCAGAATCGATGCCTGGCGGATCAGCTCAACTTCATCACGCTCTAGCCCGAGCTTATTAGCAATTAAAGTAGCGAAATGACCGGTAAGTTCCACATGTTCTCCGGTATAATGATCTTTCAGCTCTATGGTTTTAGCAAAGGCAAGGATTGCTTCAGTTAAGCTTTGGTTAGCCCTTTTATTAAGTTTCTCGATTTTACTTTTGAGAATCTTAATGTCCGGGCTGCTATCTCTTTTTCTCCCGGAGGTTTTATCTTCCTTTTTTAAATCGGATAATAAATAAGCCCTATTCCCCCCTGACTCCTTAGCCTTATTAAGAATTTGATCTGCCAAATTAACCAAATCCATACCGCTGCCGGCATTATCTTCCGGGTAAGAAACAGCGCCAATGCTTATTTTAAGCTTAATAGTATGTTTCTTATTACCGAAATTATGGAGGTTTAAGTCTTCGAGAATCCTCTGGGAAAGGGCAAATACCTGCTGCCTGTCTATACCCGGAGAAATCACCAAGAATTCCTCTCCTCCGAACCTTATGACAATATCATACCTTCTCACTATCTTCTTTAATTCGCCGGCAAACTGCTTTAAGACAAGGTCTCCGAATTGATGGCCGTAAACATCGTTTATAGATTTAAAATAATCTATGTCCAGCATAATAATCGCCAAATGGTGGGCAAATCTTCTGGCGCGGTGGAATTCCGCCTCGATAACCTCTCCCAGATAACGATGATTGTATAAACCGGTATGCGAATCAGTAAGTGATAACTTTTTTAGTTTCTTATTAGAGCCGGCCAGATCATCGGCTAAAACCGCTATTCTATGCCTGGCGTCCTTATGCTCGGATATTTCATTTAAGAGCTCTTCAGTCCTCTCCCTGACTATATCCTCGAGATGGTCCCTGTACTTAGTTAACTCCTCTTCAATCTTCTTACGCTGAGTTATATCTACATTAACCTCGGCGACCAGCCATTTACCGTCTTCTGACTTATAAGGCATGCTGATAACCTGTACCGCCCTGTTATCTTCAGCAATAAGAACCTCCTCTGAAACGGTAATTTTCTTCGTTTTTAAAGCCTTCCTTGCCCCGCAATCTTTACACTCTGACTTAGCCCCCATAAAATACTCATAGCACTTTCTTCCGCGGTAATCACCATAGACCTTTGACCACTCGCCATCCACAAACAAAAGATTAAGTTCTGAATCAACGATATCTAAACCTGTCTTGGTCGCCCCAAGTACAAACTCTATCTGTTTCTTAAGACGCTCTCCTTCTGCCTCAAGCTCTTTACGCACCCTTAGCTCTTTTTCAAGGGCTTGCGTCCGCTCTTTCACCAGCTCCTCAAGATGCATCTGGTAGCGGGTAATATCCCCCTTCATCTTTATTTCTTCCTCTATATTGCTAACAAAAGCAAAATTTACTGTTTGGCCTTCAAAGACAAAAGCATTAGCAATAACTCTTACCCGGATAAGCCTGCCTTCTTTAGTCTTATGTTGCGACTCAAAGACTAATTTGGATTTAACAATTAACTCATCCCAATGTCTTTTCCAATTCTCAGGCCCGTAATTCGGATCAATATCCTTAACCGCCATATTGTCAATAAACTCATCTTTAGAATAACCTAATGAATCGCAGGCCATTTTATTAACATAAATAAACTTACCCGCAGAATCAATAAGAAAAAACGCTTCAGCAGCGCAGTCCATAGCGGTTTTAATGAATTTCAGGCTTATCTCATCGCGCCTGTGAGACTCAATCTCTTTCCTTAAATCTTCATTAACTCTGGTCAGCTCCGCAGTCCTTACCTTTACTCTGATCTCAAGTTCTGCCTTTGTCTCTTTCAACCTGTCTTCATATTTCTTGCGGTCAGTAATATCGCGGGCTATGCCAACAGTACCTATAATATCTCTCTTATCCCCGTAGATAGGAGTTTTTATAGTCTCTATCCATTTAATCTTACCCTCTTTATCCGACAAAGGTTCTTCAATGCACTTGCATTTTCCTGTCCTGATAACTTCCTGGTCATCTTCCCGGTAACTTTGCGCTAATTCAACCGGCCATATATCCAAATCTGTTTTACCGATAAGGTCTTCAACCCTGTATCCGCAAGCATTTCCAAAGGCCTCATTAACAGCTATAAACCTGCTGTCTTTGTCTTTTAACCAGGCAATATCCGGTATGGTATTTAATATGGCTTTTTGCTGGAGTTCGGTTTTACGCAGAAGCTGGTCGGAAAGCTTATGGCGTGACTCTGCCTTCTCCAGCTCAGTAATGCGGATTTGCAGGAATTTTAACTCATCGCTTAAACGCTCATCTGACTTATGGCGTAAATTATCCTTGTCATCCATAAAGAAAGATTAATACTCCCTTTGATGCGCCAGGGTCATATCCAAAAAGGTGCGTAACCTCCGTGAGCGTGTGGGATGGCGCAGTTTCTTCAAGGCCTTTGCCTCAATCTGGCGTACCCTTTCTCTGGTAACTTTAAAAACATTACCCACTTCCTCTAATGTCCGGGCAGCGCCGTCTGAGATGCCAAACCGCAGAACTAAAATCTTCCTCTCGCGGTCGGTTAATGTATCCAGCGCTGAGTTCATCTCATCCTTAAGCATAGAGCGGACAGTAGCATTGGCAGGCGATACCGCCTTCTTATCCTGTATAAAATCACCAAAATGGGTATCCCCCTCATCCCCTATAGGCATCTGCAATGATATAGGCTCCTGGGCAATCTTTAATATTGATTTTACCTTTTCCTGCGGCAGGCGCATCTTATAAGATATCTCCTCAGGAGTAGGCTCCCTGCCGTTTTCCTGAACAAAAATACGCGAATACCGTATAATCTTATTTATCGTTTCAGTCATATGGACAGGGATACGGATAGTGCGCGCCTGATCAGCGATAGAGCGGGTTATTGCCTGCCTTATCCACCAGGTTGCATAAGTGGAGAATTTATAACCCCTGCGGTATTCAAACTTCTCAACCGCCCGCATCAAGCCGATATTACCCTCCTGTATTAAGTCTAAAAAGGAAAGCCCCCTGTTGGTATATTTCTTTGCTATACTCACCACCAGCCTAAGGTTAGCCTCTACCAGTTTTTTCTTGGCGCGGTTAAACTTAATGTGCGCGGATTTAATTAATTTTATCTGCTCTTTTATCTTTTTATAAGGCGACCCTAACTCTTTTAATATTTCCTGCCTTCTTGAGAAACTGCGCCTTCCCTGGCGGGATAACTGATCCAATTCCCGAACCAGCTTAATAAGCTTACGCACTGATACCTCTACTACGGAAGTTACAAAATTAAAATCCAGAAGCAGGTCAATGGCAAGGGTCTCGCTCCTTACACGCATAAGTTTTTTTAAGGTCCTTTTAATCTTGCCCAAGACCCCGCTTTTCTTAATTTTTATATCTTCCTTAACCACCTCTTCCAGGTTTGTCTTACCCTCAACGATATCATTGGCAACGGATACCGTTTGATTGCGTACCAACCGGGTGCTTAAAGCTGCGCGCTTAAACTTTTCCTCTGCCTCTTCTATCTTTTTAGCTAACTCTATCTCGTGCTCGCGGGTTAAAAGAGAGATTGAACCCATCTGTTTTAAATACATCTTCACCGGGTCATCCAAAGGAATAAAGCGCTCTTCGCTCTTCAGCTGCTCTGCCAAAAGGTCTTCCTTAATCAGTAAAGCATTCTTCTCGCTTGGCCTCTCCTCCTGACGCTCTACTACCTGTATATCTTCATTCCCCAAAAGCTCAAAGAGCCGGTCCAGATCATCGGAAGAAGAAATGTCCTCAGGCAAAAGATTATTTACCTCATCATAAGTAAGAAAGCCCTTCTGCCTTCCTAAGGCAACTATCTTTTCTAAATCCTTAAAGCCTTGCGTTTTTTTCTTCATAGTTTCATTCACCTCTTTTTAATTAAAGAATGAAATTCCTCAATAAGACTGTTAAGCCTTGCCTCATCACCCGCATTCTGTGCAACCTTTATCTCTTCATGAAGCCGCTGCCGGATTACCTTTAAACGTTCATCCTTGATTCTCTTAAGGCAGTCATCCGCCATCCTCTCCTTGTGCTCAATAGATAAACCCTCAGGGATAAATTCCTGCTCGCAGATCAAAGAAGACATATCCTCTTCAAGATGATTCATTAAAATCTGAGGCTTCACTTCCCTTCCCTGCTCCACAAGGTTAAACATTACCGAGACAATACGGCAGATGCGCTCATCCTTAAAGTCATTCGGGCTTAAATTATCCCTCATCCGGGAAATAAGGCTGTTCTCTTCGAGCATAAGCGACATAAGCAGCTTCTCAGTAGGGCTTATATTCAAGGGTTTTTTCTTAGGGATAACCTGCGCTGGCGGGATAACCCTGGGAGATTTACTCCTTTTTGACTCTTCCAGCAAGGCCTCTTCCTTAACATCCAACTTGAGGCTTAATTTCTTTAGGTATTCGGCCCTGAGGATAGCATTCTTTATTTTATTAATAGTTTCCAGCATCAAGGCACAGACCTTAACCTTATTATGGGCATCCTTTATATCGTAACGCGAACTTAAGACCTTAAGTTTATAATCAAAAAGGTCGCAGGCTGCATTGGCCTCCTTGCGTAAACCCTCAACCCCTGCCTTGCGGACAAAAAGATCAGGATCAAATCCTTTCGGCAAAGAGACAACCCGGACATTCACCTCTTCTTCAATAAATATATCCAGGCTTCTTAAAGTCGCCAACTCGCCTGCGCTGTCAGAATCATAGATCATAATTACATTATTGGTATATCTTTTTAATAACCTTACCTGCTCTGCGGTCAATGCCGTACCTTGAGAGGCGACAATATTTTTAAACCCTGACTGGAAGGGAAGTATAAAATCCATATAACCCTCTACCACACTTACAAAATCGTTTTCCCGTATCGCCTCTCGGGCCAGGTTAAGTCCGTAGAGATTCTTGCCCTTGGTGTAAACTAAGGTTTCGGGAGAATTGATATACTTAGGCAAACTATTGTCGAGTACGCGGCAGCCAAACCCCAATACCCTCCCCTTAACATCCAATATAGGAAAGACTATCCTGTTCCTGAAGCGGTCATAGTAGCCGCCGCCATCTTTAGCGACTATCAGCCCGGCCTCATCCATCAGGTTGAGGTCAACCCCTTTAGCGCGTAAGAAATTAATCAGGCTGTCCCATTTATCAAAGGCAAACCCGATTTTTAGCTCCTTGATTACATCCCAGGAAATCCCGCGGCTAAGCAAATAATCCTTGGCCCCTGCGGCATCCCTTGACTGCAGGTTATCGCTGTAGAATTGAGCCGCCATTTCGTTTATCTTAAAAAGCTGGGTAATCACCCCTTGGGTTTTATTATCGGCGCTATTATTTAAAGGCAAGACTACCCCGGCCTTACGCGCCAAAACCTCAACTGCCTCCGGAAAATCCATCTGCTCATAACGCATAAGGAACTTAAAAGCATTACCCGACTCTCCGCAGCCAAAACAATTATAAATCTGACGGTCAGGGGAGACTACAAACGAAGGGGTCTTCTCATGGTGAAAAGGGCAACAGGCCTTAAAATTACGGCCGGTACGCTTCAGTGGTATATAACCTGAGATAAGCTCTACTATATCTATCCTTGAAAGGACATCATCTAATATATTATCCGGAATTAATTTTGGCATTATATCCTTTTTATTCTCTTAAAACCCGCGCAACCTATTACCTCTAACTCTTCCACTTTTTCAATCCTGTCCAAAAGAAGATTAAGCCCTAAAGAATCGCTTGAAATATGCCCGGCGATAACTATATTCAAACCAACCTCCTTTGCCTTCTTAAGGTGGTCTTCGCTAATATGCATTGATACCACTGTCCTCACTCCCGCCTTATAAAGCTTATCTAATGCGCCCCTGGGCCCTTCAGTACCCCCGGTCATCTCAAAGATAACCTTCCCAGCGCCTCTATTAGGAGAACCCGAAACTATTCTTGGCCCGGTAAAGGTATCCCTGGCTGCGTTTTTATACTCGGGGATAGCTAAAAGTATATTAACTATATCTTTGACTTTCTTGGGCCTTCTCACTTTCATAAGTTTATTTAAGAAAGCGGAAACATGGTTATCCGCCGGAGTGTGCATGCACATAAAAGGAATATCAACAAGCCTGGCGGCATCTACTGCGCGGGTAAGGTTTTGCGGAAGCAACCTTCTTGAGACCTCCTGCATTCTTTCCTCAACCAGTTTAAGCGCAACGTTAGAAGATATTCCGGCTGACTTAAGCATATCAACCTGAAGCCTCATTACCTCGGGAAGCAAGGCATAAGCCCTGCCTTCGGGGTGATGAGATATAACCAGGTCTAATCCGCTTGCACAGCGGATCTTATCGGCTAAAAGTATCTCCCCTACTTCCATATCAATACCGACTAAAACCCTCTTAATCTCCGTATCTAAATCGCCATAGAGCACCGCGCTGTCAGGATATGACTTTATAGACTTCTTCTCTTTCCGAGGGTCATACTCAGAGCCAAATTTAACGACTAGTTCATAAAAACGTTTAAGCTTCATTTAGAGGGGGCCTCATCTAACACGTTAGATACGACAGTATTATATTTTTCTCCAGCGGCAAATTTAGAAAAGAGATTGTTCCAAATAGTGCTATAGGTATTAACTGCGACCGCAAGCACCCGGGGGCCTAAATAGGAATTCATAACGCTATTTTTAAGATACGGGACGCTGGAAATTGCCAAGGCAAAAGATACCAGGCCCGCTAACAATACCGACCTTAAGGCGCCTAAGATCAATCCTCCCCATTTATTTAAAACTGATACCGCCTCTATCTTAACCAAATTGTTAACGGCGTTGCGCACTAAGACAAAAATAAAATAACCCGCAAGCGCTAAGATTACAAACAATATAAAATCCAAGAATCCAAGCGGCATTTTATCTTCAATATTGAGCTTGGAGCTTATGAAATCCGAAAGCCCGGTATTATAATGCATGGATAAATATATCGAAGTGAGAACCCCAAAGAACTTAAAGAACTCGGTAGTAAAGCCTCCTTTTATGGAAATATAGAAAATCCTGAAAATTATAATCAGAATAATAATATCCAGCCAGTTGAAACTCTTTAACATGTTAAATATCATAGGGTTAGCCTTTCTTCATAAGATGGGATTAAATTCAGTAAGAGTATAACATAATTTTGAGCTTATTGTCAAGGAAAGGGCTTTCTTTTTTAGGCAACCCTATTGGTAAGGTTGGCAAAATCTTCAAGAGAAAGGTCTTCCGGTCTTTGATTAAGAAAATTCCCCAGCTCTGCTGCTTCAACTATCCCCTTAAGGCTGTTCTTTAAGGTCTTTCTTCTTTGGTTGAAGGCAGAACGGATCAGCCTGAATAAGAGCTCTTCATCTTTTACGTAAACCGCAGGTTGTGCACGGAAGGCCAAAGATAACAGGCTGGAATCAACCTTAGGTACCGGATAGAAACAGCCCTTATTTATATGGAATACGATTTCGGGAAGGCAATAATACTGGACAAAAAAACTCAACGAACCATAATCCTTAGATCCCGGGGAAGCGACTACCCTTTTAGCAAACTCCCTCTGAACCGTAATAAAGGCATTCTCGATATAAGCTCTATGCCGGATAAGATATTCAATAATAGGGCTGGAGATATAATAAGGAATATTGCCGAATACCTTGATTTTATCTTTAGCAGGCAGGAGCTTATCCAGATTAAGTTTTAAAATATCCTGAATAATTACCTGGGCATTACCATAGCCTTTAAGCCGCTCTTTTAGGATATCCTTAAGCCTTGCATCTAATTCTAAGGCATAAACTTTCTTTACCCTAGAGGCGATTAAAGAGGTAATCTCCCCTTTTCCGGAACCTATCTCTAAAATGGTGTCAGAGGAGCTAAGGTTTAAGGCCTCAATGATCTTCTTAACGATATTCTTATCGACTAGGAAATTCTGCCCTAGGCTTTTTTTTGGATTGATACGCATTTTAAAGCCAGTTTTATTGCGGAAATAAGAGAACTGGGGTCGGCGCAACTTGGGTTTGCCGCAAGGTCAAAGGCAGTCCCGTGCAAAGGCGACGTCCTTATAAAACTAAGCCCCAGAGTGATGTTTACCCCGCTATCCATTCCTGTAATCTTAAGCGGAATTAAGGCCTGGTCATGGTACATTGCAACAACCGCATCATACTCTCCCATAAGTGCCTTATGAATAGCGATATCCGCCGGCAACGGCCCGTACAGGCCCTTAATCTTACTTTGCAATCTTTTAGCCGCAGGCCTTATCACCCTGACCTCTTCGCTTCCGATTAACCCGTTATCTGAAGCATGGGGATTTAAACCGCAGAGGATAATCCGAGGATGTTTAATCCCCAGCACATCGTTAAGCCACTTATAAGTAATAAAGGCAGTCTTATAAATTTCCTCTGGGGTTAAAGCAGCGGGTACCTTCCTAAGGCTTAAATGCCGGGTCACCAAACTGAATCTTAAGTATTTATTAAGCAGCATCATTACTACGGGGCCCGGTTTTGTTTTCTTAATAAAATATTCCGTATGCCCGCTGTAATTAAAGCCGGCCAGGTTAATTGATTCCTTTGA
>JAQTTQ010000036.1 GCA_028710685.1 Candidatus Omnitrophota bacterium
CTGAATCTTAAGTATTTATTAAGCAGCATCATTACTACGGGGCCCGGTTTTGTTTTCTTAATAAAATATTCCGTATGCCCGCTGTAATTAAAGCCGGCCAGGTTAATTGATTCCTTTGAGATAGGGCAAGTAATCAGGCAGTCAACTTCTTTCTCTTTAAGCAGTTTGAGGGCCATATCCAGATACTCAATAGAAGCCCTTCCGTATTCCCTATCTATCTTTGCGAACTTAAAGCGTTTGATATCTACATTCTTTAAATCAATAACCTTAACCCCGCTGCTTAAAAGCTTACTGAAACCGGGGATCTTATTTAATACCGCGGCATCTCCTATAATAGAAAAATCAGCTATTCCGCTTAGCCTGCTTAACGCCTTAACCGTTATAGCCGGGCCTATCCCCGAAGGATCGCCCATAGTAATTGCGGCCTTAATCCTGCATAATCTTGATATAGGAATTTTTCTTGATCTCATCCAGCCACCCGGCAAGCCCTTCCTGTATTCTTTTCTCAAAAAGTATCCCCTGAATCATCCCCTGCGCCTGCATCAGCGTTAATTGCTCCGAAGGGTTTATACCGGTAACCCTGAAAACATAAAACTTATCCTCGATCTTTACGGGATCAGAGACCTCATTTACCCCCAGCTTGGATATTGCCTCTGCTATCTCTTTTCTTATGCCATCCTTGGCCTTTAGGGTAAGCCTGTTTATAATTAACGGGTAGCGCGAAGCCAAATCTTCCAGCTTCTTTCCTGACTTAAGCTCATAGGATATAGTATTAGCCAGATCATAAGCCTCCAGGGATATAGCCTCGATATCGCGGCTCTCACCGGTATTAAGCTCTCTTTTATGGTCTTTATAAAATTCGGTTACCTCATCAGGCTTTATAATAATCTTGCTGCGCACCTTCGAATCCACAGCCGCAAACATCATAAACTGCTCCCTGATTTTCTTCTCAATGTCACCCTGCGTTAAACCCTGCTTCATAAGGTCTGCGTGAAACTGCGTCTGAGAAGGGTATTCCTTTTTTACTTCATTGATCCTTGCCCTTACCCTTGAATCATCTACCTTAATATCGCTTCTTTTGGCCTCCTGCAGGATAAGCCGGTCTTCAATAAGCCTGTCTAAAACAGTAGGCCTCATTGACTGTATCTTCTCCTCAAGCGCCTTGCCCTTATACTCCTGCGATAGCTGTAAACGCATAAAACTTAAAAAATCGGCAAGGTCTTTCTGGGTGATTACATCCTCGTTAACTACGGCGATAATCTTATCCTGGGCATAGGAAAAAGTAGCGCTGCCGGATAAAACAATCAAATTTAAAATAAATAGCAGAACCAAGGCCTTTGCATCAATTGTTATTTTCATTAAAGACTCCCGCTTTTTTAAAACCCAATATTGCCTCTCTTAATAATCTGCAGTAAAGATCAAAACCCACCGCGGCGATAAACCCGTGCTGTTCTACCCCCAATAGATTACCTGCCCCGCGGATCTCTAAATCCTCCATTGCGATATTAAAACCGGACCCTAATTGAGTGTATTCTGAGATTGCCTCCAGCCTTCTGCGCGAGTCTTTATCCAGAGGAAAATTCTTAGGGATCAGAAAATAGGCATAGGCCTTGCGGTTAAACCTGCCTACCCTGCCGCGTAACTGATGCATATCCGATAACCCGAACATCTGCGCCTGGTCTATGATTATAGTATTAGCATTAGGGATATCGATGCCCGACTCTATAATCATAGTCGAAATAAAACAATCGATTTCGCCTTTCAGGAAAGCCTGCATTACGCTCTCCAGCTCATGCGGATGCATCTGCCCGTGGCCTATACCCATCCTGACATTGGCAGGTAAAATCTTCTTAAGCCTTGCCTCTACCTCTTTAATATCTTCAATGCGATTATGCAAAAAAAAGACCTGTCCGCCCCGGCTAACCTCTTTTAATATCGCCTGCCGGATGAGGTCTTCATCATATTCTACCACAACGGTTTCTATAGGCAACCTATTTTGCGGAGGGGTGTTAATCACCGAAAGTTCCCGCGCTGCCATAAGGCTCATGTAAAGTGTGCGCGGGATAGGAGTAGCAGTCAGCGTAATCACATTGATATTAGTTTTTATCTTCTTCAGCCTCTCCTTTGCCTTAACCCCGAAACGCTGCTCCTCGTCAATGATTACCAATCCCAGATCCCTAAACGCCACATCATCAGAAAGAAGCCTGTGGGTTCCTATAACTATATCCGCGTTTCCGTTTTTTAGCTCTTCAATTGTCTTCTTCTGCGCCGAGGCGCTGCGAAAGCGGCAGAGAAGTTTGATATTAAAAGGGTAACCCTGCAAACGGGATGAAAAATTCTGATAGTGCTGCTGTGCCAGTATTGTCGTGGGGACAAGGTAAGCCACCTGCCTTCCCCCCATAACTGTCTTGAATGCCGCGCGCATGGCTATCTCGGTCTTGCCATACCCCACATCTCCGCACAATAGCCTATCCATGAGCCTGCCTGATTCCATATCCTCTTTTACCTCCAGGGTCGCCTTTAATTGGTCCGGGGTCTCCTCAAAGGGAAAGCTTTCTTCAAATGCATTCTGCCAATCGGAATCTTTCGGGTAAAGAAAACCCTTTGCGCTAGAGCGTATAGCCTGCAGGGATAATAAATCCCAGGCTAATTTTTGTATTCCCTTGCGCGCCCTTGCCTTAATCCTCTGCCATTCTTTATTCCCCAAGCGGTGCAATTTAGGCCTGCGGATATGGAAACTAAGATATTTCTGCACCAGATGCATCGAATCAACCGGGACATAGAGCTTTTCCTGGAGGTCATATTCAATAACCAGATGATCCTGTAACTTATCCTTAATCTTAATCTTATTTAAACCCAAAAACCTTCCCACGCCATGCTGATTATGCACAACATAATCGCCTAGCTTTATGTCTATAAAACTTGATAAAGGGAATTCTTCGGTAAGCGGGTTGGTTTTAAAAGAAGAATGCTTATTATTCCTGAGGATAATAACAATGCGGTGTTCCCAGAGAAGCTGGGCAGTCTTAGGGTTAAAACTTTTGATGGAAACTATAGAATCATTTTCCAGCTCGATGCGGACAGGAAGCTCAAAAGAATTGGGGAATATATCGATTACTCCCCCGCGGCGTGAAAAATCACCTTCCTCTGATACGCTCTCCTGCCTCTTATACCCGAAATCTACCAGGTCAGAGAGAAGCCTTCCTGAATCAATATTCAGCCCTGAGTATATTTTCAGGGATTTAAACATAGCCTATCAGGCCTTTGCCTTATGGCGGCCAAAGGCAAGCACTAAAGGTGAGGCGATATAAACCGTAGAGTATATTCCGGATATAAAACCTACTAACAAGGTAAAGGCAAAATTGTTTAAGACTTCCCCTCCGTAGATAAATATCGAAACTACTACCAATAAGGTAAGCCCGGTAGTGAGAATAGTCCTGGACAGGGTTTGATTAACGCTTAAATTTATAAGCTCATAAAGGCTTAGCTTACGGTTAATACGCATATTCTCCCTTACCCGGTCATAAATTACGATTGTATCATTGATAGAATAACCGGCTATAGTAAGAAAGGCGGTAATGCTCAAAAGGTCAATCGGCCTTCCGGTTATAATCAAGAATATAAAAGCCACCAGGACATCGTGTATCAAGGCTACCACGCCGGCAAAGGCAAAATTAAAATGCTTGAACCTGAAAGCCACATAAATTAATATAATAATCAAAGCCCAGGTCAATGCCCAGACTGCCTTATCCTTTAAGTGCTTGCCGGCAACAGGCCCGACGCGCTCAATCCTTAAAACATCGATTTCATTCCCAACAAAGGCATCCTTAAGCTTTAAAAGCAGCTCATCAGCCTTATCTTCAGATGTCCTGATTAAAACTACCTTGGGGTTATCCTTAAACTGCTGGATAATTGCGCCACCCAAACCGACTTCATTAAGCACTGTGCGTACCCGTTCAACATCAGGCGCCTCTTTAAAACTATACTCCTGCATTTGCCCCCCGGCAAAATCAATGCCGTAAATATCCCTCCCCTTCTTAGAATAAAGGAATAAACCCGTAATAATTACCGCTAAAGAAATAAAATAAACTATCCTGCGCCTCTTTATAAAATCAAACTTTGTATCTTTGATAAGCTTCAGCATAGGAAGAGAATTCTTGATTACCCCGAAATGGAGAAGAAGCTCAAAAATAGTACGGGTAACCACTATAGCGGTAAACATACTTGCTATGATACCTATAGTTAAAGTAACTCCGAAACCTTTAATTGCCCCTGTGCCGATAGAGATAAGTATCACCGCGGCAAAAAGAGTAGTGATATTAGAATCGATAATTGCGGTAAATGCCCTGGAATAACCGTTAGCTATGGCGCTGCGTAAAGTCTTACCCAGAGAAAGCTCTTCGCGGATTCGCTCATTAATCAGGACATTCGCATCAACAGCCATACCCAGGGATAGAATTACGCCTGCAATACCGGGTAAGGTCAGAGTAGCTACTGAGGCCCCGAATAAATACGGCAGCATCCCTAAACAACCCAGAATCATCAATAAGTTTAAGACTAATGCTATGTTGGCAATAACCCCGGCGAGCAAATAGTAAACTACCATAAAAACCAACACCAGGGTAATACCTACAATGGTAGCATTAATGCCCTTGGCAATGGAATCTTTGCCCAGCAGAGGCCCGATAGTACGCTCCTCTTCCACTATAATCGCTGCGGGTAATTTGCCGTGCTTAAGTATCTTTGCTAAATCCTGCGCCTGATCAACCGTGAAACGCCCGCTAATAACCGCCTCGCCCGAAGGAATCGCCTCTTTTATATTCGGAGCAGACTGCACCTTGCCGTCAAGAACAATTGCCAGCCTCCTGCCTATATTAGCCGCGGTAACCTGCGCAAACTTTTTTGCCCCCTCGCTATTAAAACGCAGAGAGACCACCTGCCCGCCAAAATCAGCCTGGCTGAAATTAATCATGGCATCGCTTAAGGCATCTCCGGTTAAAACCGCCTCGCTCTCAAGAAGCAGGGGCTCAGAATCATCTTTGGTGTATCTAATCTCGTATCCCTGGGGTACATCTCCGCTTAAAGCCGCCCTGAATTTCTCCATATCAGAAGATACCAGTTTAAACTCTAATAACCCGGTCTGCCCCAGCTTGTTTAAAGCCCTCTCCCTGTCGGTAACTCCGGGAAGCTGCACAAGTATTTCATCAACCCCGTGCCTTTGAATGGAAGGCTCGCTTACCCCAAGGTCATCAATCCTGCCCCTCAACTTCTCAATAGCTAAATCCGTAACCCCTTCACGGGCATCCTCGGGCAAATTGCTGGTATCCACCTTAAGCAAAAGCTGCATGCCGCCCTGCAGATCCAGACCTAAATTTATCCTCTTCTCAAAAGGAAAAGCAAAGTATGCGCATAAACCGATAATGCAGACAATGAATATAGACTTATATAATACTCTCTTCTCCATTAAAAATGCCTCCTAAAAGGGTTATAAAAAACTTATTTCTTGATGAACGCTATAGAGTTTTTCTCAATCTCAATTTTTACGTTCTCATCTATCCTTAAAATGACCGTCTTTTCTTTAACATTAATAATTGTACCGTGGATTCCGCTACCTGTTACTACCTCATCATTCTTGGCCATATTGCTTAACATCTTCTGATGATCTTTTTCTTTTTGCTTCTGCGGCCTAATTAGCATAAAGTAGAAAATCACAAAAATGAGCGCTAAGGGCAACAGGTTTAATATCGGATTGGCTGCTTGTGGCTGCATTTTTATTCTCCTTTTTAAGAAATCTTTTTGATAAGGCTTTTAACCGTAACCGAAGGCTGCGCGCCTTTCTTAATCCATGCATCTATTTTGTCCTTCTTTAACTTTGATTCTCCGGTTAAGGGATTATAAAATCCTACCTCCTCTAACGCCCGGGCATCCCTGCCTTTTCTCTCATCCATAACCGAAACCCTGAAATACGGCTTGCCCTTAGGATTCTTGCCTATTCTTCTTAACCTTATGCTAACTGCCATTGATTGCCTCCTTATTAGTTAGTAATTGCCTCTATTAAAGCCCTGGCCTTATTCACTGTTTCAACATACTCCTTATCGGGAATAGAATCCGCTACGATTCCTGCTCCGGCCTGCACATAGGCCTTATCCCCTTTAATTAATACGGTCCTTATAGTAATACAGGTATCCAAATTATGCAAGAAACTAAAATAACCGACGCATCCGGCATAAGGACCGCGCCTGGTATTCTCCAATTCATCGATTATCTTCATCGCTGCCACCTTAGGGCTGCCGGAAACCGTGCCTGCGGGAAAGGCTGCTTTCAAAACATCATAAATATCATAACGCCGGTTGTCAAGTATTCCCTTTACTTCGCTTACCAAATGCATTACATGCGAGTATTTTTCGATATTCATAAACTCACTTAAAGATACGGTACCAATTTTACAGACCCTGCCTAAATCATTCCTCCCTAAGTCTACAAGCATAAGATGCTCAGCGCGCTCTTTCTTATCCTTGATCAGCTCTTGAGCCAGGCGGGCATCTTCAGCCTTATCCCTTCCTCTTGGGCGGGTCCCGGCAATAGGCCGTGTCTGAATTAAGCCATCCTCACAGCGTACCAGCATCTCCGGAGAAGCGCCTACAATAGTTAAGTCTTTAAATTTCAAAAAATACATATAAGGGGATGGATTAAGGCTGCGCAAGTTACGATAAATAGCAAAGGGATCTTTGGAAGTCTTAATCTTAAACCGCTGCGATAAAACTACCTGTATAATATCCCCGTTTTTGATATACTCCTTGGCGCGGCTGACAATCTTTTTAAATTCACCTTTTGTGAAATTTGAAAGAGGCTTACTGACAGCCTGGGATTGAGGAATTTTCTTTTCTTTATAAGATACGGATAAACGCGCAAATATTTGTTCAATCTTTTTTAAACAATCCTGGTATATCCTTTTTCTCGCCGGCAAAGAAAGAAGGTTTTCCTTTGAGATAATAGCATTACTTACAATCTTAATGGTATGCTTTACATGGTCAAAAACCAAAATCGTATCCATAAGCATGAGGATAGTATCCTCAAGCCCAAGCTCATCCTCATTCCTATCCGGTATCTCCTCAAAAAACCTGACCATATCATATCCGATAAAACCCACCATCCCTCCGCAGAAACGCGCCAGCCCTTTGATATGCGCGCACTTAAACTGGCGCATAATTTTCTTAACCTCATCTAACGGAGAAAGCTCTGTTGTAAACCTTTCATGCCTCTTCTCCTGCATATAGGTTATCTCAATATCCCTCCCCTTAGATTTAAATATTAAACTCGGGGATACCCCCATAAAAGAATACCGGGCAAGCTTTTCCTGGCCCTCTACGGACTCAAGTAAAAAAGCATAATCGCTCATTTTTATCTTAAGGAAGGCAGAGACCGGAGTATCAAGGTCAGCATTTATCTCCTTATAAATCGGGATAACATTGCTCTTTTTGCTTAATTTCAGGAATTCTTTTAAATCCAGGCTATACATTTTATATTTATTTAGCTCTCCTGTAAAAACAAGTACGCATGCCGGTATGACAGGCAACCCCAACCTGCCTTACCTGGATTAAAAGCGCGTCCATATCACAATCATAAAATAAAGACTTAACAAACTGGAAATGGCCCGAGGTCATCCCCTTGACCCAATACTCCTTACGAGAACGCGACCAGAAACAGGTCTTCCCCAACTTAAGGGTCCTGCGCAAAGACTCCTTATTCATATATGCTACCATAAGCACTTCTTTATTTTTATAATCCTGTATTATAGCCGGGATTAAACCCTGCTTGTCAAACTTCAATGACCCTATCCTGAATTTACACTTTTCTTTCATAACCTTACCGGTATACCTTTCTCTTTTAAATAATTTTTAACTTCAGCCACGGAATATTCGCCATAATGAAAAATAGAAGCAGCCAGGGCAGCGTCAGCCCCGGTCTTAGAAAAACAATTAAAGAAATCTTCAAGCCTACCCGCTCCGCCGGAGGCAATTACCGGGACATTCACCGCTTTGGAGATTGCACCGGTAAGCTCTAAATCATAGCCATCCTTTGTACCATCATAATCCATACTGGTTAAAAGTATCTCTCCGGCTCCCAGCCCTACCCCTCTCTTTGCCCATTCCAGAGCATCCTCTCCGGTAGGAGTGCGGCCTCCGTTTATATAAACCTCCCAGTTCCCGGATGAAGTCTTCTTGGCATCAATAGCCAGCACGATACACTGACTGCCGAATTTCCTGGAGGCATCCAGTATTAATTCCGGAAACTTAACCGCTTGAGTATTTACGGATACTTTTTCCGCTCCGGCATTCAAAAGGCTGCGTATATCCTCCAGGTCTGCGATACCACCGCCGACGGTAAAAGGCGTAAAGATATTGCCGGCAATTCTCTCCACCAAACTAACAAGCGTCTTGCGCTTCTCAAAGCTGGCCGTAATATCCAGAAAAACCAGTTCATCCGCCTGCTGTTTATCATAAACCTTAGCCACCTCAACAGGATCACCGGCATCTTTAAGGCCTAAAAACTTGACACCCTTTACTACCCTGCCATCTTTTATATCCAGGCAGGGAATGATACGCTTGGTAAGCATTTATTTTACCTTTTTCTCCAGGTATACCCTTAAGAGTTCCCAGGTCTTCTTGCCAACCTTACCATCAACAGTAATATTATTGGCTCTCTGGAAAGACTTAATTGCCTCGCGAGTCTGGCCACCCATTCTACCGTCTATCTTCCCGGGATTATAACCGGCATTCCTTAAGGCAGTCTGGATCTGTGTTACGTTAGGACGCGACTTTGGCTCTATGCTGACTGTATCCTTTATGGGGACTATCCTCTCCTGCATTGCCCTGTCTAAATCCTCCCGAAGATTAGCTATCTCCTGATCCTTACTCTCCAAACTACTCTCTAAAGCTGAAATCTGCCCCCTTAAACCCTGAATCTCCAGGTCCT
>JAQTTQ010000037.1 GCA_028710685.1 Candidatus Omnitrophota bacterium
GGAGTAGGGGCAGTTAAATCTATAATCTTGCCGGTTCTGGGATGGGTAAATATAAGCCTCTTGGCGTGCAGGGCTAGACGGCTGAATTTGTTATTCTTTCCGTATTTTTCATCCCCTAATATAGGATGGCCGATAAAATCCAGATGGACCCTTAATTGATGGGTCCTTCCGGTAAAAGGATGCAGCTCTATCAAACTAAAATCCTTAAAACGCTTTAGGGTACGGTAATAAGTTTTAGCCTCCTTGGCCTTCTGCGTAAAGCTGACCGCCATATTCTTCCTTTTATATAAATGCCTTGAGATCGGAGCCTCGACTACCCCCTCATCAAATTCCATAATGCCCTTAACAATAGCAATATACTCTTTTTTAATGGTATGTTCGATAAACTGCCTGGTAAGGCCTAAATGGCTGAAGTTGTTTTTGGCAATAATCAACAGGCCTGAGGTCTCCTTATCCAAACGATGCACGATGCCGGGCCTGGCAGGATTAATATCGGATAATTCACTGAATACATTCTTCAGCGCATTTACCAACGTATGCTCATAATTACCCGGGGCAGGATGAACAACCAAACCTGAGGGCTTGTTTATTACCGCCAGGTCGCTATCGTCATAAACAATATCGAATTTTATTTGTTCAGCCTTTATCTCTAGGGGGGCTTTCTCCTCAATGCTGAATCTGACCTCATCCTGCGGCCTTACCTTATAATGCGGGTTAAGGACAGCTGTTCCGCTGACAGAGACTACACCCTTTAGAATAAGGGCCTTAATCAAGGTGCGGGAAACCCCCAGCTTCTTCTCCTTGCAAAAATTACTGAGGAGGATATCCAGCCTTACCCCTGCCTCTTCAGATGATGCTACAAACCTATACTCTTTCATTTTTAATTAGGGACAGCGACCTTTTTCTTTAAAAAGGTCGCTGTCCCTATTTTTTCTATTTATTTTTGTCCCTATTTACCAGTTTAAAGACTGCGATTATAAATATAGCGATACTGATTAGCTGAAATAAGGTGAGGTTAAAAATGATGAGCTTATTATCCGCACGGAAGAACTCGATAAAGAACCTTTTAATCGAATAAAGAAAGAGGTAAGTATAAAATACCTGACCCAGCCTATGGGGACGCAACTGAAGAAACCTTAAAATAATAAATATTAAGAGAAGAATAAATGAGGAATAAAGCTGTGTGGGGATTAATACCAGCCCGTGCACCGGGAAGTAAACGCCGTAAACAGACTCCTTGCCGAAACAGCATCCGTTAAAGAAACAGCCCAGCCTGCCCAAAGACTGCGCTAAGACTAAAAACGGCACTCCTAAATCCAAAATCCTGTATATAACCTGCCTCTTCATCTTCAGGTAAATTAACCCTGAGATCAAGCCCAGGAATAACCCGCCAAACCAGGACATCCCTCCGCGGGAGAGCATAATTATCTCCAGGGGGTCCTTAAGGTAATAGCCCAAATTCTCAACTACAAAAAATATCCTGGCACCGATAATCCCGAATATGAAAACAATAAAATTAAGGTTGAAGATGAAATCGGGATCAATACCCTGCCTCTTTGCCTCCCTGCAAGCCAAGGATACGGCAATAAGAAAAGCGAGCACCAGCATGGCCCCGTATGAATAAATAACCAGAGGGCCGATAGAGCAGATTTCAGGATGCATATTTTCTTGAGTTAGGCCTAAGCACCACCCAGCCTAAGATTAAAGTACCACAGGTTATAGCACTATCCGCAATGTTAAAAACCGGCCAGATATGAAAATCCAGGAAATCAATGACGTAGCCTAAAAATACCCGGTCCAGGAGATTGCCCAGCGCCCCTGCCAATATCAAGCTTAAGGATAAGGAATAAAGCTTATCGCTCTTATTATTTTTAAGCATGGAATAAATCAGCGCTACCGCAATAAGCGATATAAAAATAAAGATATAGAGCTGATTCTTGAATATGCCGAATGCTGCCCCGCGGTTGTGAATTAAAGTTAAACTGAATACCCCCTTGACTAAAGGGATAGAGTCGTGCAGCGTCAGGTTAGCAGTTACGATTAACTTGGTTAGCTGGTCTAATGCTAGGACTAAGAAAACAATAATTACTTCTCTTTTTTTGCCTGGCATTTAATACATAGCCGCGCTTGAGGCACTGCCTTAAGCCTTGTTTTGGCGATAGGGCATCCGCAATCATGGCATATCCCGTAATTACCCTCTTCTATCCTCTTTAAGGCATCATCAAGCTCATACAAAAACTTACGGTCATTAGAGGCAAGCCCCAGAGAAAACTCACGGTCATAATTATCGGTAGCCACATCCGCCATATGATAAGTGTACCCGGATATATCTCCCGAGGCGTCTTTCTGCGACTTTTTTAGGGTATCTTCAGAGATATGCCTGATATCGTCATTGATTTCATCTTTTCTCTTCTGTATTATTTTTCTAAACTCTGAAAGTTCTTTCTTGGTAAATTTCTTTTTCAATTTGCCTTCTCCTCTCTGATGGCAGCTTCGCATTTCATACAAATCAAGGGATGCCTTTGGGACTTCCCTACTGTATCGCTGTAATTCCAGCAGCGCGGGCACTTTTCTCCCTGTGCCTTTTCAACCTCCAAGGCGATATCCGCGCATACCTTACTTATCTTATCAATCGGGAGGCTATCTTGCCTTTCAACGCTGACAGATGAAACCTTAAAAACCTCCGTAAGATCATCTTTTAAACTTGTTAAGAAGTTATAACGGATTTGGTCCTTTGTCAACAGATTTATTTGCGCATCAAAAGAGCTTCCGATACTCCCGCAGGAGCGCATCTCTTCCAAGGCTTTAGCTGCCTCAGGTATCAACTCGATAATTGAATCTAACTGCGTATCAACTTTAAAATCTGCTTCTGGCCAGCTCAAAAGATGAACACTCTCAATAGAGGCTTCCTTTGAAGCCTTAGGTATATTCTGCCAGATCTCTTCAGAGGTAAAAGTGAGAATAGGGGCCATTGCCCTGACTAAAGAATTAAGCGCAATATGCATCGCTGTCTGGGCAGAGCGCCTTTCAAGGGAATTAGCCGCATAGGTATATAGTCTCCCTTTTACCATATCCAGATAATACATCGATAATTCTTCGTTGCAAAAATCATAGATCTCCTTATAGGCCTTATGAAACTGGAAATTATCATAAGCCTGCGCCACTAAGTTCAAGGTATTGCCCAGCCTGCTTAATATCCACTGATCTATCTTTTTTAGGCCTTCAATATCAAGGCTGTCTTTATCCGGATTAAAATCATACAGGTTGCTTAAGATAAAACGCGCCGTATTCCTTATTTTACGGTAGGCCTCTGCCAGGCGCAGAAGGATCTCTTTGGATATCCTTATATCTTCGTTGTAATCACTTGAGGCTACCCAAAGCCTTAAGATGTCCGCTCCGTAATCCTTAATAATATCAAAAGGCGAAACCACATTCCCCTGGGACTTAGACATCTTCCGGCCGTCTCCGTCAACAACAAAGCCGTGCGTTAAAACGCCCTTAAATGGTGGAATATCCTCAAGGCAAACAGAAGGAATCAGGGAAGACTGAAACCATCCGCGATGCTGATCCGAGCCTTCCAGATACAAGGATGCCGGAAATTCCAGCCCCTCCCTCTTTTTTAATACCGCCTGACAGCTTACTCCGGAATCAAACCAGACATCCAGAATATCTGTGCCCTTGGAAAAACTGCTCCCCTTACAGTGCGGACAGGAAAAACCCTGAGGGATAAAATCCCTTAGATCCCGCGAAAACCAAGAATCACATCCGCCTTGCGGGCAGAATTCTATTAACTTTTCAATCACCTGCGGAATTAAAAATTCTTCGCGGCAATCATTGCATACCAAAGCCGGGATAGGAACCCCCCAATACCTTTGGCGGGAAAGGCACCAGTCAGGCCTTAAAGCTACCATCCCTAATATCCTCTCCATCCCGCTTAAGGGGATCCACTCAACTTTCTCCCTGATGGCTTCTTTAAGCCTTTCCCTTAAACCTTTATGTTCAAGGCTTAAAAACCATTGCTTGGTGGCGCGGAAGATTATCGGGCTCTTACACCGCCAGCAATAAGGATAGGAATGTTGAATCTGCGAATTATATAAAAGTGCCCCTTCCTTCTCTAACTTATCTAAAATCAGCTTATTCGCCTCAAGGCAGTTCAAACCCTCAAACTCGCCTGCGCTGGAATCAAAATTACCCTTATTATCAACCGGCATAATAACTTCAAGTTTATATTTTATGCCGACAAGATAATCTTCACTGCCATGCCCCGGGGCAATATGGACTAAGCCGCTGCCTTCTTCGCCGGATACATAATCTGCCAAGGCTACACTGCCGCTCCTTAAACCGAAAGGATGCTCATAGGTTAAGCCCTCAAGCTCTCTCCCCTTTAATTCGCTTATCTTGGTAAATTTATCGATCCCGATTTTGCCTAAGGCATCTTCCAATAAAGCCTTAGCTATAATTAAATCCCCTTTATCCGTCCTAACGCGGGAATAAACAAAATCTTCATGTACTGCCACCGCCACATTAGCCAACAAGGTCCAGGGAGTCGTAGTCCAGATTACCAGATATGTATCCGTAAAATCTTTTGAGCCGGTAATTTTGAATTTTACAAAAATTGAAGGAGAGGCGTGGTTATCATATTCTACTTCCGCCTCAGCTAAGGCAGTTTCGCACCTGAAACACCAGTTAACCGGCTTTAACCCGCGGTAAATATAACCTAACTTTGCTAATTGATTAAAGGCCGCCAGGATGGCTTCTTCATAATCCGGGCCCAGGGTAAGATAGGGGTTTTCCCATTCTGCGAATACCCCCAGGCGCTTAAATTGCTCCTTTTGCTTGGCAACGTAACCCAGGGCATAATCATGGGCCTTCCTCCTGAAATCCTGCTGCGGTATCTGATGTTTGCGTATCTTTAATTCCTTAAAAAGCTGATGCTCAATAGGCAGGCCGTGGCAATCCCATCCCGGGACATAAGGAGAATCAAACCCGCGCATGGTCTTGTATTTAACAACTATATCTTTCAAGGTTTTATTTAAGGCATGGCCTATATGTATATCGCCGTTAGCATATGGCGGGCCGTCATGCAATACATATTTAGGCCTTCCTTTAAGGCTTTTACGGATTAACCCGTAGAGATCTTTTTCCTGCCATCCCTTCAAAATATCCGGCTCGCGCCTGGGCAGATCCGCCTTCATCGGAAAAGAAGTCTTCGGAAGGTTTAATGTATTTTTATATTCAGGGCTATTTGACATATTTTCCTATCAGGATATTCAAATCTTTTTTTATCTTGGAGGATATTGCTCTCTTATCCGTAAGAATGGCATATTTTAACGCGTGGCAGCACTGAGGACAATCCTCCTCCTCAGGAATATTCCTTATAACCGCCTCCAGGACCTTCTTGGCATTCTCGGTATTTTTATTTAAATTACTTATTATCAAATCAACCGTAACTGAAGCATGCTGAGGATGCCAGCAGTCATAATCAGTAATGGCCGCAAGCGTGGCATAACAGATCTCTGCTTCCCGCGCCAGCTTTGCCTCGGCAAGGTTAGTCATCCCGATAATATCCATGCCTAAACTACGGTATAAATTTGATTCCGCTAAAGTGGAGAATGCCGGGCCCTCCATATTAATATAGGTACCCTTAGGGTGTATACTGAGGTTAAGCCCCCTGCCTGATTCATAAATTACCCTGGATAAAGAAGAACAGACAGGATGCGAAAATTCAATGTGCGCAACTATCCCCTTGGTAAAAAAAGACATATCCCGCGAATAGTTAGTCCTGTCCACAAACTGATCCACCACTACAAAATCCAGAGGCCTTAATTCTTCCCGCAAGCTTCCGCAGGCGCTTACTGAAATAATTTTATTCACTCCCAGTTTTTTCATGCCGAATATATTCGCACGGTAATTAATATGGCTGGGAGAGATACTGTGTGCCTTATCGTGCCGCGGGAGAAAGGCCACATCCCTGCCCTGAAAATTACCTAAAATAAACTTGCCCGAAGGCCTGCCAAAAGGGGTATTTACTGAAACCTCTTTGACTTTTTTTATCCCCTCTATTTTATATAAACCGCTCCCGCCGATAATACCTATTCTGGACATATTATTTAGCTCCTCTTAGATAATTCTTCCGCCCTTTTAGTTGCGGCTAAGGCTGCCTCTTCCCATGAGCCGCCCTTACGCAAAACCTCCAGGCCCCTCTCGGTAGTACCGCCCTTAGAAGTAACCTGGGCCCTTAATTCTTCCGGCTTAAGCCCGGATTCTTTAAGCAGGCTTAAAGAGGCATTCACAGTATTGGCGGCCAAGAATGAAGCGTCTTCAACCGGAAAACCTAAGGCCTCTGCCGCTTTTTCCAGGCGCCTCATCATATCATGGCGGGAATGCTCCGGTATATCGATGGAATCCATATTGCTGTTTTCTATAAAATAAAAAATATACCCCGGTCCGCTGCCGGAGATTGCCGTAGCTGCATTCATTAACCCCTCGTCAATATTGCGGGCTGTACCCAAATAAGAAAACAGCTCCCTGGCAAAATCAAGGTCGCTCTCCGTGGCGAAGCCTCCCTTGCACAGACAGGTCACCGACTCCTGAATCTTTACCGCAATATTGGGCATCGCCCGTATAACCCGGGCATTGCCTAAAACCTTCTCGAGGTATTTAGTAGATATGCCTGCGGCAATAGAGATAATGAGCTTACTGCCGGAACAGTTTTTTAATTCTTTCAGGAGGTGGTCGATATCCTGCGGTTTAACCGCCAGGAGAATGATGTCAACAGCGGCAACTAAAGAAGAGAGGTCTTTGGCAATCTCCAAAGAAGATATCCCTGTTTTATTCTTATCCTTGTCAAAGGCAAGGACTTTGTATTCACCGGATTCCTCTGCAAGCCTTGAGGCAATTACTGAACCCATATTCCCTAACCCGATAATACCGATTTTATGACGAATATCCAGCATCATTCCACCTTAAGCCTTTCTAACTATCGAATATCGCCCTGCCTATCCTTACCATATTAGCGCCTTCTTCGATTGCTATTTCAAAATCATCAGTCATGCCCATAGATAAAGAAAAGCCCTTGTTAAACTTATCTCTTAAGCTGCGCAATAAACTAAAATATGGCCTTGCATCCTCTGGTGCGCCTGATAAAGGGGCTATTGTCATTAAACCCTTAAGGCTGGCATTCCTCAGCCCGGATATTTTATCTATGGCCTCAGAGATTTCACCCGGTAAGAACCCGGACTTAGTTGCCTCGGGAGAAGTTTTAACTTCGATAAGAATATCCTGCACCTTCCCTATCTTTGCTGCCTGGCTGTCAATCTCATATGCCAGGCGCAGGCTGTCAACAGAGTGGATTAAATCAAAAATCTTTACCGCATCCCTTACCTTATTCATCTGCAGGTGGCCTATCATATGCCACTTAACCAAAGGGATATACCGGTTAAGCCGCTTATCGCTATGCTTTAAGGCAGCCTCCTGCACCCGGTTCTCGCCGATCTCATTGAGCCCGCAGGCAAGGGCATCCTCTATATCTTTTACCTGTCTCCCCTTGCTCACGGCGATTATCCTGACGCCTGAAGGATCAATCTTAGCCCTGGCAGAGGCTGAATTAATCCGTTCGAACACCCTGGCGATATTATCCTTAACCATTGGTAAAATATTATACAACAGAATAAACCGCGGTCAATGAGTAAAAATTTAGAAATACTCCTGATAAACCTCTTTTATTTTATTGTAGGCCTTTAAGAGGAAATTCTTGGCTGGCTGGTGTAGGGGAAGGATGCCTAAAGGCTTCTTCTCCAGGGCTTCGCAGATTAACCCTAAAGAAGTTAAATATTTAAGGTATTTATGCCCGGAAAGCTCGCTGTTTTCCATAATTAAAGATATAATCTCAAAGTTGGTTAGCCTACCCAACTTAACCGGAAGGCTTAATATGCGCTCAAAATTCTCAATAAATCCGTCCAAGAGCATTGTCCTGCCGACAATAATGAAATTGTTCACTTCATATAGGGCAACTTTCTTCTCCAGGGCATCTTTTATCTGCGTGCAAACCTTATTCGCTGAAGAGGTTAAGACCTCGCAGACTAACCTCTGTTTTATAGGCTTATAAAATTCACTCTTCTTTACAAGAATCTCTTTATCTTCCCCTATGTCAAGCGGATTTCCGATAACCCCGTATGAGCGCTTAATATCCTCGGCTAAGTCTGCCGGAATCTTCAAAACATCCGAAAGTCCCT
>JAQTTQ010000009.1 GCA_028710685.1 Candidatus Omnitrophota bacterium
CCGTTTTACTTTTTATGCTTAAATTTAATTGAAGAAGTTTTGCCTTAATATTTACCAAACCAAACGAGAACACGGTAGGGGGTAGGAAAGAAATTTAAACTCGTTATTAGATAAAGGAGGCGTAAGGTAGATGAAAAAAGAAATCTTGATACTTATTTTAATTGTTTTTATTCCTGCGGTATTGTGTTTCGCGGCGAATGATCAGATTATCCAGGAGAGTGTTAGGTGTGAATTCTTCGTTGCCGGCGGTAATCAAGACAGCATTCATTATTGCAAAAGTGATAAGGGAGATACATGCAGTGGAGCTGGCGGTTGTGAATTGATAGTTAGAGGATATCTTAATGAAAAAGTTTATATTACTGCTGATGAAGAATGTGGTAATGCAATGGCAGCGTTTGTCATTGGAGAAGATAATAAAAGCGTGGTATTGAATTGTGCCTATCCTCAAGAGAAAGAATCCATTATTTGGCAGGACAGAGGAGATGTGCCTGGGGATGGTTTTAGCGTTTGGAATAAAGAAAGCAACATTTATTATAATCCGAGAATTGTTTTTGAGGGGAAAGCGGCGGCAACTTATCATGACGATGAGACGGCAACGGAGTGGTGCAGGCGCCTTAACAAGGGATATACTAAAGGTACGAGTGTTCTTCAGGGCGCTAACCCCATTGGCGATAGGCTTGCATGGCATGGCGGTGAGTGGGTGAATAGAGAAAATTCAGATTATGCAAGAAAATATATTTGTGCAAGATAATCAAGCTAATGGAGCAGTTTAAAGATCCTTGGTGGTATTATCGAGGAGTTGAAAGGGCTATTTTAGGCACGGCAGGAGCAGGGCCTATTCCACAGCATCATTTTATTAAATCTTTTTAATAATTATTAACCAGGAGAGAAAAATGAAGAAGGTTATTTATTCGGCTATCATCTTTGTTTTTTGTTCAGTTTCGCTTGTTGCTGCCGAGCAAGCCCAAATTTATAAAAGCCCTCTTTTTGATTTTGAAATAAGCTACCCTCAAGATTGGCAAGTTAAGGAGATAAGCGGAGTAATCGCTTTTATTTCTCCGCTAGAGGATGCAGACGATAATTTCTCTGAGAATGTCAATATTGTTATTGAAGATATCAGCGGGTATCAGATGAGCGCGGAGCAATATGCGAAAGAGGCTGATAAGAATTGGCTTGCTGCAGATGGCAAATTAAAGATAATTGATTTTAGCCAGGTTATGCTAAATGGAGAAGAAGCTTACTGTACTATCGCTGAGAATGACAGCTTGAAATTCAAGCAGTATAAGCTCGTAAACAATAAAAGAGCTTATATCTTGACATATACTGGCCAACCGGATGGTTTTAGCAAATTCCAGGATATCGCCGACAATATAATTAAGACTTTTAAGGTTTAAGTTGTTTCGGATTCGGGAGATGTATGGCCTTAGAGGGTGAATGTGGGCTTTTTATGCTGTAAAATTCATTTTGTCTTAGCCTCAGGCGATATTAAGAAAATAAGGTAAGATACGGCGTAGTATGAATAGGGTGATTTTATCTTAGATTATGCTTATTATGAAATATAATAAGTGCACCGGTTTATCACTTTTTATTTTCTTTATTTCATTGCTCTGTTTTCCTATGCAGAATCAGGCAGGCGAAACACTGCAGGTATATGTAGGACATGATTTTTCGATTGCCTTGGAATCTAATCCAACTACCGGATATTCATGGCAATTATCATCCCCACCTGAAAAAGAATTAATTAGCTCGATAAATTCATACTTTGAAATCAAAGAGAGTGCAGCTCTTGGCGCTTCCGGCAGGCAGGTCTGGATTTTTAAAGCGATTAAAGCAGGCAAGGCAACCATTCATTTTAAATATGTCCGGCCCTGGGAAGACAATTTGCCAGCGGAAAAGGAAGAGTGTTTTACGGTTGACATAAAAGAAGAGGAGCCAAACCGGGTACGTATCGGAGGCGATATTACTATAACAAGCGTAAATAGAAAAGAATTTATCCAGTAATTATCTAATAATATGAAAATAAAGTTTAAAGATTTGGTTATTCTAGTTTTTTTTGCCCTGTTAGGGCTGGGTATTTGGTATAAACTGGAATATCCGCGTTTTGCATTTATTGATCTTTCATTCGATAAGGGGCAGGCCTTAATGGCCTCAGAGAATTATCTCAAAGAAAAAGGGGTGGATCCCGGGAAATTCTCGCGGGCTATAGTTTTTGATGACGATGAGAAATTCAACCGTTATTTTCAGCATAGTGTAGGATTAGAGAAGGAGCAGGAATTTATTCAGGAGCATGATTTTGATTTATTTTCCTGGCTAGTCAGGTTTTTTAAAGAATCCCAGAAAGAAGAGTATTTGGTATATGTAAGCCCGCGCTCAGGAGAGGTGATCAGGTCAGTTCATTTGATCGAAGATACTGAGGCCAGGATAGACCTTGGTAAAAGCGCTGCCAAAGCCAAGGCAGAGTCTTTCCTGAAGGCTGCCTTTGGGATTGACTTAGAAAACTATGTCTCCCATGAAGAGAAGGTCAAGCGTTACGAAAACAGGGTGGAATATCTTTTTTCTTGGGAAAAGAAAGATGTTTACGTGCCCTGGAGAGGTGATCAGGGTGGTGCGAAGTTACTTACGGAGGTTGTAGTATCCGGGGATGAGGTTAGGGAATTTCGTAAGAACAAAATTCATTTACCGGATAAATTCTCAAGATATGTAGAGAGGCAGTTTGTTTTAGGGGAATATCTCTATAGTTTATTTTATATTATTCTGTTTTTAATGCTGGCCTGGTCAATCAGTATTGTTTTAAGAGAGAGGAATAATGTTGTCCCACGTATGACCAGAAAGTGGTTTTATTATGTTGCCGGCTTCCTGTTTATCTTTAATACCGCTTATTTCTTCAATAATTTGCAGAATATTTTCATAAACTATCCTACCAGTTCCCATCTCAGTTCATTTGTCGGATTAGCTTTTACCCGCTGGCTGCTGAATACCGGATTTCTGGTAGTCGGTTTTATTATGCCGGGGATTGCCGGAGAAGTGCTTTGCAAGGAAGTCTTCGCGGATAAGAAATATATTTCGTTTTTCTTCTATGCCAAGACCAGTTTTCTAAACCGTAGATTGGCTTATTCTATATTATTAGGATATATTATCTGGATTATTGCCCTGGGCTTGCAAGCAGCTGTATTCTACGGCGGGCAAAAGTTTCTGGGAGTTTGGAGGGAGTGGCATACTATGACCAATTTCTCTTCTGCCTATATCCCTTTATTGAGCGCCTTTGTAATCGGTATAAGGGCGAGTTTAAATGAAGAGATTAATTTTAGGCTCTTCGGGATACCTTTAGCCAAGAAGTATCTCAAGAATTCAATCCTGGCGGTTCTCTTAACTTCCCTGATCTGGGGGATGGGGCATACGATGTATGCTATTTTCCCGGTTTGGTTTCGTATAATTGAAGTTAGCCTTATAGGAATATTCTATGGTTTTATGTTTATGCGCTTCGGTATTATCCCGCTGATAATTGCCCATTATTTATTCGATGTGTTTTGGTGCAGCGCTGCCTTTCTTTTGGGCCATTACAAAGGCCATCTGTTGTATACCTCCATAGGCCTGCTTTGCCTGCCCTTGGCATTGGCAGTTGCGGCATATTTATTGAATCGAACGCAAAAAGAAAAGCCATTGGAGAATCTCTTAACCAAGGCTCAAGCGTACAACCTTAATGTTTTAGCCGCATTTGTTGTGTCTAAGAAGGCCCAAGGGTATTCTCGTGAATTAATATACGAAGAGCTTATAAATAATAATTGGGACCGTTTACTGGTTGATCTGGCGCTTAAAGAGGCTTACAAGTAGCCCTTGTAAGAAGGCATAATTTGTTGTAACATATTGATACGTAGAGGGAAATAATGGATTTCTCCTAGTATTCCGGCAGTATCGAATACGTTAGTAAAGAAATCCCAAAAGAATGAATAGTAAATGCCATTAGAAAAAATCTTATTTAATTACTCTGCTTCTAATAATACTCTCTCCATAGAAATTTGCGGCCTCTGGAACATTTTTAGCAAAATCCCCCAGGTTTTTGAAGTTAATTCTCAATTATTATCATATCCTGGTATTAAGAAAATAGTATTTGACGGTTTGAGGATATCCGATTGGGATAGCAGCTTAATTTCTTTTTTATACAGGTTGATTAAGGAATGTAAGGCTAAAGAAATCGAGGTGGAATACAGTAATCTGCCTGAGGGCGTAGAGAAGTTAGTTGCTCTTTCTTTGAAGATAAAAGAAGGAGAGAAAAAGCCTAAGGCAATACCTGAACCATTTTTAGCCAGGGTGGCAGAGGGTTTTTTAAATCTAAAGAGAGGTGTTTTGATACTATTCAATTTTTTGGGAGAGATCGCTTGTAGCATGCGTAGTTTATTTACTGGCAAAGGATATTTCCGCTGGGGTGAATTCCTGCTTCTTCTCCAGCGTTGCGGGGCGAATGCTTTGGGGCTTGTTTCTTTAATCAGCCTGTTGGTTGGTATAATTCTTGCTTTTGTAGGCGCGATGCAGCTTAGGCTTTTTGGGGCGCAGATTTACATAGCCGATATTGTAGGAATTGCCATGGTGCGCGTGATGGGGGCGGTTATGACGGGGATAATTATGTCGGGGCGTACCGGCGCCAGTTTTGCTGCAGAATTAGGCATTATGCAAGCGAATGAAGAAATTGATGCCCTTAAGACGCTAGGTATTAATCCTGTTGAGTTTCTAGTTATCCCTCGCCTGTTAGCTTTAATTGTAATGATGCCGCTTTTAACCCTTTATGCAAATCTTATGGGGATATTCGGCGGCTTTATTATTAGTGTCAGCATGTTAAATCTTAATCCCGTAGAATATCTTATGCATACTCAGTCTGCTGTAAAGATAAGTAATCTGTGGGTAGGATTGCTACATAGTGTTGTTTTCGGGGTGATTATTGCAATTTCCGGATGCCTCAAAGGGGTAAATTGCGAAAGAAGCTCCGCAGGGGTAGGGGAGGCGACTACTTCCGCAGTAGTTACTTCTATCACCGTTATTGTAATTGCTACGGCTATTATTACATTTATTTTCCAAGTTTTAGGAGTATAGCTCATGAATCTTCCGGTAAAACCTGCTATTGAAGTGCGAAGCCTAGATCTGAATTATGATGATTTTGTAGTAATGCGGAATCTTAATTTTACCGTTAATAAAGGGGAGACTTTTGTAATTATGGGTGGAAGCGGCTGTGGCAAGAGTACCCTCCTTAAAGTGCTTATAGGCCTTAAAGAACCAGAGAAGGGAGAAATACTATATAATGGTGAAGATTTTTGGGCTGCAGATTATATCAGGCAGCAGGAGATAATGAAGCGCTTTGGAGTGCTTTATCAAAGCGGGGCGCTGTGGAGCTCTCTGACCTTAGGGGAAAACGTAGCTTTACCTCTTCAACTTTATTCAAGCCTCTCTGTAGGCCAGATAAATGATCTGGTGGAGTTAAAGCTCGCGTTGGTAGGTTTAGGCGGCTATGCCGATTTCTATCCGGCAGAGCTAAGCGGGGGGATGCGCAAGCGCGCTGGCCTTGCGCGAGCAATTGCCCTTGACCCTGAGATAATATTCTTTGATGAACCTTCGGCAGGGCTAGATCCTATAAGCGCCAGGATGCTGGATGATTTAATAATTCAATTAAGAGAAGACCTGGGCGCCACCATTATCGTAGTCACCCATGAGTTAGCCAGTATTTTTACGGTAGGGGAGAATTCTATTTTTCTTGATGCGCAAAGTAAGACAGTGATTGCAAGCGGCAGGCCGAAAGACTTACTGGCCAATTCCAAGGATCCTAAAGTCATTCAATTCTTAACCAGAGGCGAGAAACAAGGAGTAGGTGAATGAGTAAAAAAGCGAATAAGGCCTTAATCGGTGGATTTGTTGTGGGGGCAGTAGTTTTATTAATCATATCGGTAGTGGTTCTTGGCTCAGGATTTTTGTTTAAACGTACTAACCGATATGTCCTGTTTTTTGATGGTTCCATTAAAGGGCTTTCCGTGGGGGCACCGGTTATCCTCAGGGGGGTAAAAATCGGAACGGTGAGGGATATACATCTTGTTTATGATCCTACCATAGAAGATCTAGTAATCCCGGTAGTCATTGAGATAGAGTCATCAAGGATCAAAAACGTACCTAAGAGGTTAAGTATTGATGATTATAGGGAGTTAATTAAATCCGGCTTGCGGGCAAGGCTGGATATACAAAGTTTTATTACCGGGCAGTTAATGATAAGCCTGGATTTTTATGAGGACAAGCCGGCTAATTTACACGAAATTTCCAAAAAGTACCCGGAGATACCTACCCTGCCTACATCTCCTGATATTTTCCAGCTCATGGACGAGTTGCCTATAAAAGATATGGCAGATGACTTAAGAGAGACAGTTGCCGGACTTAGTAAGCTAGTAAATTCAGAAGGTTCTTATGGATTGAATAATACGCTTAGGGAGTTATCTCAGGCAGCGCGTTCGATAAGGTTGCTAGTAGAATATTTAGAGGTTCATCCTGAAGCAATATTAAAAGGAAAATAGCAAAGGAGAAAATATGAAAAAGGTATCTTTCTATTTTATACTGTTACCTAGTTTAATCTTAATATTAAATGGGTGCGTGTCTATTGGGAGAAGCCCTTCACCGAGGTTTTATAGGCTTACTTCTATAGGCCAAGAATTTCCAGAAGTTGATTCTAAGATGAAGAGTGGTGCGGTAGTGGGAATCGGCCCGATTAAGATCCCTGAATACCTGAATCGTCCTCAAATTGCAACCGTAAATAAGAACAGAATGATTACCTTTGCGCAATTTGATCGTTGGGGAGAGCCGCTGGATTTATCCATATTAAGGGTCCTAAGCGAGAATTTGGCTTCTTCTATGACGGGGGTTGATATTGAAATGTACCCTTGGAATATGCTTATGCCGGTAAGGCTGCAGGTGGTTTTAGATGTTGTGCAGATAGATGTTGAACTTGAGAAAGACCTGATCTTTGTGGTGCGCTGGTCAGTTCTGGACCTTAAGAATAAGAGCCTGGTCCTTAGCAAGAGGACGGTATTAAAAGAGCCCGTGAAACCTTCGAATTATTCCGGAGTGGCTGCTGCCTTAAGTTCTGTTTTGGGCAGGCTAGGTAATGAAATTATCCAGGAATTATCGCAGGTTCCTACTCAAGATAAATAATTAAACGCCGGATATAGATTGTTAAGATATTAATAGGCTTAAAGATTAAAATAGGGAGGAGAGAATGGAAAAAATATCAGTAGGCGGTTTATTAAAGAAGGGGTTTAATATCTTAATGAGAAATCCTGTTCTCTTAGGGTTAGGCCTTATTGTTAATTTACCCATGCTTTTAATAAAAAAAGATTTAACTCCCCCAGGTATAGGCGCCTTGATTGTTTATTTGCTGATCAGCCCGTATTTTTTCAGCTTGATTATGAGGTTCGTTTATGAGTCCATTGATAAGAAGCCCTCATGGGAGAAGTTGAACAGTTTTGTTTTAAGCAAGTACCCCCTCATCCTTATTGCCCACATCATTTATTATCTGGCATGTTTCCTAGGGATGATGCTATTGGTAGTCCCGGGTGTTATATTGTCAATAAGGTTATTATTATGTGACGGAGGCATTCTTTTTGATAACGACAGCGCTATTGCTTCATTAAAAAGGAGCTGGAGGATAACAAGGGGGAGCTGGTGGAGGTTGTTTGTTTTAGTAATAGGCTGTTCTTTGCCGGTAATATTATTTGCTTTTACCGAGAGCCTTTTCCCAAAAGCAGTTTATTCGTTTATTTATCTGCTATTGTCTATAATTACCTGTGTTTGGTATCAATGCGTATTTACGCTTGCCTACCTGCACTTAAGAGGAAGAGAATCAAAATAACTTAAGTGTCTCCATGAAAAGGCTAGAAAACGGCATAGTTTTTATAAATCCCTATAATCCGGACCCGCCTCCTAATTATTTCGGCCCGCCTTATGGCATCAGTTTAATAGCAGCCTGTATGATCTCTGCCGGCATAAAAATACCTTTAACGGCATACGATTTTGACCTTGAACCGCGCGATTTCATGCTGCAGTCAGTAGAGCGTATTTTAAGAAAAGAAAAACCTGCTTATCTAGCTATAGCTACCCAGAGCTGTACAAGGGGCGGCGTATATGATCTGATAGGCTTAGCCAGGAGAATAAAGCCGGATATTACCATAATTTTAGGAGGGCCCTTTGCTGCGGTTAAATACGATTTCTTGCTTAAGAGTTTTAAGGTTGACTATGTCGTGGTTGGGGACGGCGAAGAGACAATGGTTGAGCTTATAAGTAAGCTGGAAGAAGGGGTAGTGCCTTTAGGGGTTAAGGGAGCTGCTTTCTTGCGTAAGGGGAAAATTTATTTTTCCGGGGAAAGAGATAAGGTGCTTAACCTGGATTCCTTGCCTTATCCGGCCTTTCATCTTTTTAGGGGGTTTGAGAAAAGGATCAATTCTGGCCGCAGCCTTAAGCCAATGTCTAATTTTATACTGGGGCGCAGATGTACAACCCTTAAGAACGCCCTTTTGATGCTTTCTTCGCGGGGATGTGTTTATAGCTGCAATTTCTGCCCGATGAGCAAAATAGATAAAGCTAAAGTCCGTTTTCATAGCCCTGAGTATTTTGTCGATATGGTTGCTTATTTTTATCGCAGGTATGGGATAAAAGATTTTGCCTTCGGGGATAATTTTTTTACCCTCTCCAGGGAAAGGGTGATGAGCATATGTGATCTAATCCTTAAGAAGGGGTTAAAGATTAAATGGAGCTGCATGACCCGCTCTGACAGTGTGGATAAGAAAATGCTCAGGGCTATGTCAAAAGCAGGATGTTTTGAGATCTCTTACGGTGTAGAAAGCGGCTCTGAGCAGATCCAGGATAAAATTGGCAAGAAGTTAGATTTGCTTAGGACAAGGGAAGCATTCAGGCAGACCGGGGAAGTGGGGATTAGAAGCATACTTATGCTAATGGTGGGCAATACAGGGGAAAGCGAGTCTACCATAAGGCAAACCTTTTGCTATGTTAGGGGGCTTAATCCGGATAGCGTACTGGTTAAGCGGGTTAAGGTCTATCCCGGCACCTTAATTCATGATCTGTATGAAAAAAATGGCTTATTAAGGAAAAATTATTATAAGGATTCAGAATTTACCCCTCCTTCTTTTACTTGCGAGCATTCCGAAGAAGAACTGGAGAGGTTAAGCAGCAGGTTAGGGGAAAGGCGCATCTTTGTCCAGGTTAACAATGTTTGCAATAATAATTGCTATCCCTGCAGATTAAACAGGGAAGTTTCTAATAAACAAACTGCAGAAATAAAGAACAGCCTTATTCTGGCTTCAACCCGCTGCGAACATATAGTGCTCTACGGGGGGGAGATATTTTTAAGAAAGGATGTCTTTAAACTATTGGAATTTGTCGAGCAGATACAAGTACATCATCTTAATATATACGGAAACGCAAGGATATTTTCTTATCCCAAATTTGCGGAGAGAATAAGTAAATATCATTGCCTGGAGTCATTTATTATCCCATTTTTCGGCTTAGCCCAAATACACGATGACGAGGTGAAGGTAAACGGCGCCTTTAATCAGACAATGCTTGGGATAAAAAACCTTAATTGCGCTTCCCGTTCTTTTGAGGTTAAGGCGGCTATATACATTACCGAATCAAACTGCGCTATGTTAGGTGAGCTTGTTAAACTGCTTGTAGATAACAAAATCAAGAGTTTTCGTTTTATCTTCATGCGCGATTCAATGAAGTTAATCTCGGTTCCTGCCAGGAGGCTGCCTTTAATTAGCGTTGCGGCAGAAAGCCTTAAAAAAGCAGCCCAATATCTTAAGGGAAAGGGTTTTGAATTCTTCTTTGAAGGTTTTACGCCATGTGTCTTAAAAGGTTACCCTCAGCACATAAGTGAATTACTTTCTCCTTTTAATGAGGCAATAACCTATGCCAAAGGTTTACAGGGGTGCGGGGAGATGAGAACTCAAGATAAAAGAAAGCTTAAATGCTGCCCAGGGTGCAAGGAAGACTTATTATGTGAAGGTGTCTGGAGGAGTTATCTAAAAGAACGCGGTGAAGCTGAGTTTGCGCCAATTAAATGATAAAAAATATTTATAAGGATAATAAATCAAAGAGTATCTTTCGGCTGAAACCGGGTTTTTATTTCGCCAATAACCTGCTTGGAGATTATGATTGTCTTGAAAGTTTTGGCAGATGTAATAATAAGTGCGTTTTTTGTTGTGATTCGGATAATTATAAAGATAATAAGAGCTTATTAATAAAGCCAAGTAGCTCACCCAACGGGAAGATCCTTCTCTGCTGCGGAGAGCCAACCAATATTAAGAATGTCGTTAAAACCGTCAAGAATCTAAAGAATAAATATACAACGGTTGCCATTTCAACTAACGGAAGAAAATTGGCGGATCTTAAGTTTCTCCGGGCTATGATCAGCGCCGGAGTTAATGAAGCATTCTTTTCTATTCATGGCCACGAGGCGGCGGTTCATGACAGCATCACCGGGGTTGAGGGTTCATTTGCGCAATCAGTCAAAGGCTTAAAAAATGCTTTGAAGCTTCAGGCTGAGCAGGGTGGCCTTGAGATAGCAGTTAATGCAGTTATAACTACGAAGAACTTGCCTTTTTTGAGGAAGTATCTGGTATTTCTATATAAACTGGGGATTAGAACCGTTAATTTGGATTTGCCTGTTCCTTTGGGCGCGGCAGCTAAATCTTATCGGAAGATTATGCCTCAATACGCGAATGTAGCCTTAGAGTTTGAGAAGGCCCTTGAGGGTTGCTGTATGAACGGGATGATGATTTTTGTCTCTAATTTACCTTTATGCGTATTTAGTAGCATGAAGGGGGTGGATTACAGTCTTATACTTAATGAAAGCCTGGAGTTTACAAAGTTACGTTGTAGTGAGAGTGGTATTGTTTGCGCCGATTGTATTGCCAGCAGAGTCTGCCCGGGAGCATTTAAAGATTACGTGGATATTTATGGGGATAGAGAATTTAAGGCGTTGAGTGAAATCGGCAGTAAAGAGGAATGTATTCTAAAGAGCAATATTGATAATCTCGCGGTAGTAATAACGTGTAAATGTCAGTTGGATTGTCTTTATTGCTACCAGGACCGAGATCGCCCTGATCTCTCTGAAGAGGAACTTTACGCTTCCATAGACCTGCTTTTTACTTCGCCTTCAGATGAAATTGAACTTCAGTTTTTCGGGGGAGAGCCGTTGCTCAGGCTTGATTTAATTAAGAAGGGTATTAAATATGCCCAGAAAAAGAAAAAAGAAACCGGCAAGCAGATCCGCTACCTTTTAACCACAAACGGTTTACTTTTAGATAGAGATTTACTTAAGTTTCTTAAAGAGCAGAATGTTACTATTATGCTTAGCCTAGACGGTAATTGCCGCACGCATTTGAGAAACCGGCCGTTAAAACATAAGAAGCCAGCTAACTATTTTACCCGTCTCTCTAAGATTTTGCGGCTTATCAGGGAGGTAGAAAACGATTATTTTATTAATATGGTATTCTTGCCTCGGGATATAAAAGGCCTGAATTTAAATTTAAGCTATTTGATAAAGGCAGGGGTTAAGGATATTCAGGTTGCTTATGCGGTGGGGGTTATGTTTAAGGACAGCGACATCTTTGCCTGCGTAAAAGCATTTAACAGGCTAAAGGAAGTTGCGCTTAAGTCAAAAGTCAACTTGCGCAATATTTACACCGATAATGAGCCGGTTCTTTCTTCTCCTCAAATAATGGTTACTGCCGGAGGGGCTATTTATGTGGGGTGCGGGATCCTTTTAGAGAAGCTTTTCCCTAAGTTCAGCCGGATTTTTTATTCCGGGGATTTGCGTAAGATTACAAGCATATTTTCTTTAAAGCGCTCAAGGCAGGAACAATTGGCTCTTATTCTAAAGAATATTCATTCTTTATCGCCGGAGTTGTTGAGCAATCTTTATTTAGGGGTTGTTTTATCCCTTTATTCTTTAACTAACAGCCTGATTGATGATTATACCTTATTGGCCTCTAATAAGCCTAAACCGGTTGGAAACTATCTTTACAGGGATAAGATGCTTTTGATGCTGACTTATCAGTGCCAAATGGGCTGTTCTTACTGCCGAATGGACCGAAGCCATCCTGAAATGCCCGCGGAAACGCTTTATAAGGCAATTGATCTTCTTTTGACTTCTCCTGAACAGGAGGTAGAGCTTCAATTCTTCGGTGGTGAGCCCCTATTGCGGTTTGACCTTATAAAAAAGGGAATCAGTTATGCCGAGAAAGAAAAGAGGAAGGTTAATAAAAAGATAAGGTATTTGGTGACTACTAACGGCTTGCTTATAGATAAGGAGAAATTGGATTTCCTGTCCGGATATAACGTATCTTTTTTATTAAGTATTGACGGAGATGAAAGGACGCAGAAGGCTAACCGTCCGCTTATCGGCGGCAGGGAAGCCTCTTACCCTTTTGGCCTGTTAAGGGAAAAGATGGTTATACTTTCAAAGGCAAAATGCAACTATTTTATAAATTTTGTTATCAGGCCGCAGAATATTCCTTACTTATTAAAAAATGTGCATTTTTTCCTGAAGAATGGAAGCAGAAATTTAAGATTTTCATATGAATTGGGTGCATTTTGGCAACAGGAAAGGATTTTTGAATATTTTCTTAATGTTTTTAGGGCGGTATTAAAATTTTCGGATGGCTTTGACTGTTCCATAATCAATATAGGTGCGGATGATGAACCGTTTTTAGTCTCTCCGGCATTAACCATGGATTATGACGGTAAGATTTATTCCGGCTGCACCTTAACCCTGGAAGGCAAATTCCCAGACCTAAAGAAGATAAATTTAGTAGGGGAGGCCGGCAAGATAGATTCAATTTCTGAAATACGCAGAAGTAAGAGTGAAAGTATCTACAGTATTGTTAATTTTTATCCGCCGAAGTCAACACTCAGGAGGGTTATTCTTAATAATCTATTTATGGGAGAGATCTCAGGCAGCTTCTTTAGCAGTCTCTTTAATCTAAGCAATGCGGATAAACCAAAATAAAATGGCACAAAGCGGTATGGATAATTGCAAAGTAGAAAGTCTTATGGTGATGTGTACCTATTCCTGTCAGTTGGATTGCGCTTATTGTTATGTAAATAGGGCCGGTTATTCTATGCCGGAAGCAGTTCTCTATAAAGCGATAAATCTGCTCTTGACTACAAAGAGCCCCAAGTGCCAGCTAAGGTTTTGGGGCGGAGAGCCTCTTTTGCGGTGGGAGTTTGTAAAAAAAGGGATAAAATATGCCCGGGTCATGTCCGCTAAAAAGAAAAAGAAGATTAAGTTCATGATCACTACGAATGGCCTGCTTTTGGATGAAAATAAACTGAAGTTTTTAAAGAATTTGCCGGTTGAGGTAATGTTTTCCCTGGATGGAGCTGAAAAAGCTAATTCAAGGCTCAGGGTATTTAAATCTAATAGAAACTATTATAAAGTCCTCTTTAGCAACCTGGAGGCGTTGCGTGACTCGGGGGTGCCTTACTTTGTGAATATGGTGGTAACCCCAAAGACTGCTTTAGGGCTGTCAGAAAACTTGAAATTTCTATACGATAACGGAATTAAAAGGGTCCAGCTTGGATATCAAAACGGAATTTTTTGGCCGGCTTCTTTGAAGAATGCTGTAATTAATGGAATTGAGAGCTTCATGGCCTCGGGGGTAAGCAGTGATTTCTTGATGAATTTTGTAAATGAGTGTGAGCCTACTATTCTCAGCCCTGAGGTAATTTCGGATGTTGACGGGGAAATATATTACGATGCGGCTATTTTTATGGAGAAGGTTTTTCCAAACTTAAGAAAATATTATTATGCCGGGACGTTAGAGGAGTGTAAAGCTATTGATTCGCTTTATTCCTGCCGGGATGAGCTTCTTGAAAAGTTTCAGCAATCCTGCACCACTGTTACGCAAAGAAAGGTTCTCCTTAATAATATTAATTTTGGGCTAGAGTTAGAGAATTTATTTAAGAAACTCTCGCCCGATTCCTTGGATTCAAATGAGCACCCGCTCTTAATTCCGGTAGTCAGGGGGGATTTTGGTAAGCAAAATGATATTCTGCCCGGGTTAGGGATAAATTCTTTATTCCTGTATGTAGAGGGGCCTTGTTTAAATGATTGTATTTTTTGCAGGCAAAAAGAAGATTTTGGTTACAGCGATATTTTTAAGATTCAGGCCCAATTGCAGCGTAATGCTGAATTGAAGGCCTCCCGGCTTTGTATTATCGGAAACGAGCCTTTAGCCCATTGGGGCATATCTAAGATAGTCTCTTTGGCCGTTAAGTGCGGATTCTCTAAGGTAGAGGTAATGACTTCAGGGGAGGGCCTATGTGATAAGGAATTTACCTCTGAATTAATTAAAAGCGGAGTTTCATCTCTTTCTCTGCCGGTATTTTCTGATAAGGCATCTCAACATGATATGATCGTGGGGCGAAGGGGAAGTTTTCGCAGGCTAATGGAAGGGATAAATAATGCCAAGAACCTGGGGGCGGAGGTATTCGTGCATTCTAATTTGCTTAAACAGAATATCGATTCCCTTATACCTCTTGAGCGGTTGGTAAGAAAAGGGCTTAAGCTGCCCTTTGTTATACTACCTATCAGGCCCAAAAGTGCTAATATGTCTTTTAAAGACCTGATGCCGCCTTATAAGGATATCTTAGCTAAGCTCTCCGGGATTAATTCTTTGATGGGGTTTCCGATATGCGTAACAGCTAAAGTTCAGGAAAAGGCCTTAAAGAACAAGGAGGATATCTCTGATTCTATGAAGCTTTATATTCTGGATCAGAAATTTATTAAAATAAACATCTGTAGGGGCTGCCGCTATAAAAATAGCTGCTTGGGGTTTTTTAGGGAGTACGCAGATATTTACGGGGTTGGAGAAATCTCCGCTATTGTCAAGAATGAATAATTTGAGCGTAGATAAAAAATTATTATACGGTGAATTGCGTAAGGTTGGCATAAGTAATTTCCTGGAAAGCAATATGCTTGGGGAAGTCTACTTTATGCTTTCGTTAAAGTGTAATCTGCGTTGTAAGGTATGCGCCTGGTGGGGCAAAAGTGGGCCTTGCCGCAATAAAGCATTCTTAAGAAAATACCCGCCGGTTCTAACTACGAAAGAATTAATGCGCTTTGCCAGGGAGATTTTATCTTATAACCCGCACCGTGTCACTTTCTCCGGAGGAGAGCCGTTATTCAATAAAAAGTGGTATTACCTGGCAAAGTTTTTTAAAGAAAACGCAGTGAAGGTTTCTTTAACTACCAACGGTGTTTTTCTTTTGAAGGAATTTGAGCGGGTTACTAAGGTAGTTGATGAAATCAACCTTTCTCTGGGCGGGCCTCCTTCGATTCTCTCCGTTATAAGAGATAACCGGAGGCAGCATTTTAAAGACATAATGCAAGGGCTTATTAAGCTAAGCTCTTTTAAAAGAAATAATAACAATAGGCCCAGCTTAAGAATTCTTTATACTATTTCTAGCTTAAGCTATAAGCATATGCATGAACTTGTGGAGTTTATGGAGGATAATGATATCGCAATTGACCGTTATCATTTCCAGCATCTTATGTTTATCGACGAGCCGACGTTTAAGAAACAAAAGGAAGTTTTCTCAAAAGAATTTAATGTTGCGCGTTGCGACTTGTGGAGAGGGTATACATTCCCACCGCTGAATCTAGATTTCGATTTCTTTAAGAAGGAGATTGGTAAGCTTTACAAATTGAATAATGTATCTTTCAGCCCTGATCTTAAGGCTCAAGAGTTGGAATCATATTATAGGTTTAACCGCGGGGCTTTGGGTTATAACAGATACTGTACTGCCCCTTGGCACCAGATAGATATTATGCCTAACGGAGATATATATACCTGCCATGATTTATTTATAGGAAATCTCCGGGAGGAGAACTTTAAAGATATATGGAACGGAGAAATTTCCCGCAAACTCAGGTTTCGACTTACTCGAAAGTTATTCCCCGGTTGCAAAGGGTGCTTTTATCATTATTCTGAAAGGAGCCGTTAAATGGAGCTGACCGCCGAACGTTTGAACCTTTACAGGTTTCTCACGTTAAAGTTAGCGGATGATGATTTGTACCCTCATTACCGTTATGGCGAGAATTTTACGCTTGATGAGATAAAGTTTTTCTGGCGTCGTACAGTAAAAATGATTCTGGATAAAAAAGCGCCGAAGAAATTAGGTTTGTATATTCACATTCCTTTTTGCCATCAGAAGTGTAATTATTGCATGTGCGATTCCTATGTTCCTTTTTCTTACGGCCAGGTTAGCGAGTACCTTGCTTTGCTTAAGAAAGAAATAGGCTATTTTTCGGACCTTTTTAAAGATGTTTCTTTTACCTCAATTTATTTCGGAGGAGGCAGTCCTTCGTTTTTGCGTCCTGTAGACCTGGATAATTTTCTTAGATTTATTTACGGGAGTTTTTCTTTTTCTCATGATTGCCAGGTTATTTTTGAAGGGACGCCTACCGATTTAAATGAGGAGTATATAGATCTTTTAATGCGGCATGGAGTGAACCGTTTTACGATAGGAGTTCAAAGTCTTGACTCTAAGGTAATAAGAAATATTAAGAGGCCGCAGACTAGGGAAAAATTCGTCAGGATCTTTAAATACCTGAGAAAATTAGGGGCCCCCTGGATAAATGTGGATTTAATCGCCGGATTGGAAGGGCAGACTAAGGAATCTTTTGTCTCTGATGTTAAGCTGATGCTGGATTTAGGGGTAGATATGGTTCATGCCAGCGGCTTTTCTCCGTTACCGCATACTCCTTTCAGCAGGCAGGGAAAGAAGTTTACCCTTGAAAACGAAAGATTACGCGATGAGATGATGGAGGCCTTTGAGGAGATAACGAAGAATAACACAGGGGCGAATGCATTGGAAGATGGCGCAGGATATAAGGATGGGGCAGAGAACCTGCAGGAAACCGATTTGCGTAAAGAAAACTCCTCTCTTTTAGGCATAGGTTATAGCGCCCAATCTCATGCCTTTGCGCAAGCCTGGTATGAGCATCCCTGTCTGACCCATTTAAAGAAAAGGCCAACTTATAATAAGCTGCCTTTGTTCAGGGGCGTAAGGAGTAGTTTAAAGGAGGAAATGATAAAATTTATTTATAATAACTTGCAAAGCGGTTTTTCCAGAAGGTTATTCCGTTCTCTCTTTGGCATGGACGCTACCAAAGTTTTTAAGCGGGAGTTTCTTCTTTTAAGTAAGCTAGGTAAGGTTAACATAAAAGGGGATAGGATTATTTTCCAGGTAGGGCCTGAACATCTTATTTATTCAAAAATCTTTTACAGCAAAAAGAGGCTGCGTGATATACTTAAGATCCATGGCCACAGTTATAGAGAAAATAAAGATTACCGTAAGGAATTGGAGAGATTCTACCCGGAAATCTATCTTTCCCGCGAGAATATAGGATGAGCAAGATGCTGCCCGATACCTTGATATTGATGGTGACCTACAGGTGCAATCTCAACTGTATTTATTGCCCGGTTATAAAATCACGCAGTACTATGCCGTTTTATTTAGCCCAAAAGGCTTTGGATATTTTTGTTTCACGCAACCCTTATTTAAAGAAAATAAGGTTTTTCGGAGGAGAGCCATTGATAAAATTTGATGTCATTAAGCAGGTGATAAACTCCTGCGGGAATATGGGTAAAGGCCGTATTTCCTTTGATTTAACTACCAATGGTACGTTGCTTAGTAAAGGAATATTAAAGTTTCTTGCGGATAATCCAAGGATTGAACTTATTCTCAGTCTTGACGGAGACTCAAGAACCCAGTCTTTGAATAAGGTTTCGCATAACCCCCGGGTTGTTCCCTATGACCTTCTGGTAAAAAAACTTCCCTTTTTGCTTAAGCTTCCGCTGGTTACGGTTAATATGGTAGCTGCGCCTAATCAGGTCAGGGAGTTTTTTAATAATTTTAACCATATTTTATCCCTTGGTTTCAAGCGTTTTAATTTCTTACCTGCTTATTATGTTACATGGAAGCAAGCGGAACTGAAGATTCTGCGAGGCGAGTTTAATAAGATCGCAAGCTCTATCATAAGGAATAAAAACGTATATGTTAAAAACCTGAGTTTTTGTAGTGAGACTGCGCTTTTTAATAATGCGGTAGTAGTGGACTGCAACGGAGATATCTTCTCAAATAATCTTATTTTATCCAGGGCCTTCTTGGGGTTACGCAATAGGATGAAACTGGGGAATGTCAGAGATTTTAGAATCGATGATTTAAAGAAGGGTGAGGACTTGAGCTCTCTTATGGGAGGGGCAGCTTATAAAAAGATAATTAATGCTGCAGAGGCGCCGGATCGCATCCTTACCCATTTTGTGGAAAGGTTAAAATATGAAAAGAGTTGATGTTAAAACTAATTTTAATTGTAATAATCAATGCCGGTTTTGTGTGCAGGGCAATAAGCGCGAGCTTTACCCTCCAAAAACTACTAAAGAGGTAAAAGAAATACTCAGGCAATCCCGAAGAACGCATGAAGCGGTAGTCTTTACCGGAGGAGAAGTTACTATAAGGGAAGATATAATCGAGTTGGTGAAGTTTGCCCGTTTACTTGATTACCGCTTAATACAGATACAGAGCAACGGCAGGATGTTTTGTTACGAGAAATTCTGCGATGAGATAATTGCTGCCGGGGCAAATCAATTTTCTCCGGCTTTGCACGGGCACATCCCCGCCCTTCATGATTTTCTTACTCGTTCAAAAGGGAGTTTTCTTCAGACTTTAACCGGCATAAGAAACCTTAAGAAGAGAAAACAGGATGTTATAGTTAATTGTGTGGTTACTAAGCCTAATTACCGGAATTTACCCGATATTGCCCGGCTTTTAGTGCATTGTAAGGTTAATCAGTATCAATTTGCTTTTGTCCATGCAGGAGGTAGGGCAGGGGAAAATTTTGATGCCATCGTCCCCAGAAAGTCATTGGCAGTTCCTTTTATAAAGAAGGGTTTGGATATAGGCATAAAAGCAGGCATAAAGGTTATGGCTGAGGCCATACCATTTTGCCTTATGCAAGGATATGAAGATTATATCGCCGAGAAGTATATTCCCAGTACAAAAATATATGATGCTGAGTCAGTGGTGGATGATTTTGCCCAAGTCAGGAAGAATGAGGGTAAGGCTAAGGGTCCGCTTTGTAAGAAGTGCAGTTGCTTTAATATCTGCGAAGGGCCATGGAAAGAGTACCCGCAAAAGTTTGGATGGGATGAATTTGTTGCGATAAAAGAATAACTCTGTGTAAAGATGAATAACAGTTGTAAAAATTTGCATAAAGGATTTCCCGGGTTCATTTATTTCAGGCTTGCCAAAAGAAGCAAGGATTTGCCAAGGCCGTTGCTTTTGCGCCGGGCCCGAGAGTTTTCTCAGGTTAAGCCCCATCTTCAGAGAGAGAGGCCATCCTTAAACTTTATCAGGAAGGCGCCTGTAAAGGTTCTTCTGTTTAAGAATATTTTTAATTCTGCCGATAAAGAGCAAACCCGGGGTTTTTGCTCCGCATCTCTTTATTTAGCTTCCGGATTAAAGCGTAAGGGTATAGATGTTATCTTCTCGGAAGCAAAAATCCCGCTTGATAAAAACGATTCCCTATTTTTTAAAGAAGAAATTGAAAGAATTCTTTGTAAAGAGCAGAATATAAAGTTTATTTGTATTTCGCTCTGCGAAGGCTTCTTTGAACAAGCCCGCGACTTGATAAAGTTTATTCGCGCAAGGACAAAGGCCTTTATTGCTGTGGGGGGCGTTATGCCTACCTTGACCCCGGAGCATGTTTTTGTGCATTTACCGGAATGTAATTGCCTTATAAGGGGAGCGGGAGAGGATGTATTGCCGCGATTAGTCGAGCTTTTGTCCAACAAGGATATCGACTCCAATTTCACAGAGGAAGAGCTGGGTTTATTTTCCGGGTTTAACGGTTTTCTATTCCATTCCAGGCGTGTCTTTATTTCTTCCGGGTTAAATATTATTAATGCGCCTCTTAATTACGATGATTCTTTGCTGGATTTGAATTTCTTAAATAAAGAAGATGTAAAAGACGGGCTGAACCTTTTTACCTCCAGAGGATGCTATAACTGCTGTACTTTCTGTACTTCTTTTGGCAAGGGCAAATTGCTCGCTAAGAGCTTTACAGAGTTTAAGAAAATTATCGCAAATTACCTAAAAAGGCTTAATGAAGTTTTTGGTGATAAAATTCCCGCTTCAGCCCTTATGCTTGCTTTCCATGATGATGATTTTCTTGCCGATCATAAGAGGGCAGGGGAGATTTTTTCTTATTTATTAAAACAGCCAGTTAGAATTGATTTCTTTCAGACCGGCATTAATTCATTCTTCAAGCGTAGGAAAGAGGGATATTTACAGGCTCTTGATAGAGGTTTAATAGAAGCCATCTCCCCGGAAATATTTGTTAAAGGTAAAAAAAGGAATCTTTATATCGGCACGGAGAATTTTTCTAATCCAGAACTTATCCGGCTGGGTAAGGGGTATGAATTCAAAAAGGTAGAAAAAGTCGTAGCTGCTTTATCCAAGAAGAAGATATACCAGAGCCACCATTTAATTTTAAGTAACCAGTTAACGGGTATTTCGGACCTTTTAGAGAATTTGCTGAAAATATCCGTTTTGAGGATAAAGTATAATGAGTTTTTCAATATTCTAACGCCTATTATCCCTTATCTGGTTTCTTTTTACCCTTCCTTAAGCTATAGAAATATTATTTTTTCCCGTAAGGCTAAAATGCTTAATATAAGGCGTAAGCTGTCCATAAAAGGATATCCCGAATATGATTATCCTCTGGTAGATAACGATATCCCTATTGATGAGGCCGTAAGGGAGATGGTCCCGTTTGTCTATAATTTATTTTTACGATTTAAAGATTATTCCCGGGTCTTTGAAGAGGCATTTTCTGCGCTCTTGTTTTTAAGGGAAAAACTGCCCTCTAGCAGGAGTAAGATAAATTATGTAGTCAGGGATTATAAGAATTATCCCGAAGTTATTTTACGTGAAACCGGCGTAAGGGTCTGCGCCGATAGAAACAACCTCCAGCTTATGATTACGCGCAGATGCCAGTTGGACTGCAGCTATTGCCCCATAATAAAAAAGAATATTGATATGGATGAGGCAACCCTGTTTAAGGCGATTGATTTATTGTTTACTTCTTCCGGCAATGAAGTCCGTATAGACTTTACCGGTGGAGAGCCGTTACTTCGTTTTGACCTGGTAAAAAAGGGGGTAGGGTATGCTAAGGCTAAAGCCATTAAATCAAAGAAGCATGTTTCTTTTTATATGGTCACTAATCTTATCGCCCTGACCGAAGAAAAAGCGGATTTTATCGCTGGTGAAGATTTCTTCCTTGAGCTTTCGGTAGATGGAGAGGAAAGATTCCATAATTGCTATAAGCTTTCAAGGGATAAGAAGATTAATCCATACCGGGTAACTACTGCTAACCTGAATATGATATTTTCGCGCGGAATAGATAACTATGCGGTTATGGTCGCTAATCCTGCCATAATCCGGCATTTGTATAGTAATTTTAATCATTTACTTAAGCTGGGTTTCAGTAATATCGGGATTAATTATGCCCTTTGTTCTTTGTGGCAAGATAAACCTCGAAGTGAGTTCTTCCGGCAGACAGATAAGATAATTAATGAGTTTGCGCCATATTTAAAGAGCGGAAAGATAAAATTGAGCAACTTAGGCTCGCGCTCTGAGCCGGCGGTTCTAAATAATGAAATCATGGTAAATAGCGACGGAAAAGTTTATTGTTTATCTGATTGGCTTTTTGAAAAAAGCGGACATACCAATATCCTGCCATTGGGTAAAGTGGGGGGCTTCAAAAGTATCAGCGAGCTTTCTTTTGCTAAACCCCTGCAGCTTTTAAGGATGCTTGATGGCCACAACCTTTATCAGCGTAAGATCATCTTTAATAATATTGAAATGGGGATGATAGCCGATAATTATTTTAAATCATGGAAAAAGCGGTTGAATTTATAATTAATTCTTATCTTTCCTCGCCCTATAAGCGCAAATTGGATTATCTGGATAATTTCCTATTTTCGCTTTTATTCAGAAAAGAAAACCTCCTGCTTAGAAACCCTGGTAGTAAGAGCGCAAAAGAAATAGAGGGGTTTTTGGGTAAATATTATGACTATAGGGATATGATATATAAGAGGATGATTAAGCTTAACCCGGGAAGGGAAAATAAGCTGATTGAGGATATTTATCTTCCTCCTGACCGGCTGGTTTTTCTCTTAACCCATAATTGCCAATTAAGGTGTAAATATTGCAGGGTAAGGAAATTTACCGCTTCAATGGATAGGGATGTTTTATTTAAGGGAATTGATTTGCTTTTGACTTCAAATGCCGATGAATTACAGGTACAGTTTTTTGGAGGGGAGCCTTTGCTTAAATACGGCCTTTTGAAGAAGGCGGTTGAATATACAAATAAAGCCAGGCTTAATAATAAAAAGTCCGTAAGCTTCTTGCTTACTAGTAACGGGATTGAGCTAACAAAGGAGAAAGTAGATTTCTTTAGAAAGCATAATTTCACGGTTGAGTTTAGTATAGACGGTGAAATTAAAAACCAGCTTAGTTCCAGAAAGTCACCTAACGGTATTAACTATTATGCTAAGATGTTGAGTAACTTTAACTACCTTAAGAAGTCGCGCCTTCCTTATTATTCAATAAGCGTGTTCATGCCGGAGAATGTATCAAATATGTTTGAAAGTTTTCTGTCTCTGGTTAATTCCGGATTTGAAAGGCTGCAGATTAATTATGCCTTAGGTGTTTTCTGGGATAAGAAGGCAAGCCATATGCTTTTTAACCAAACCAGGAAGGTAATAGACTTTGTCAGAAAAAACAAGAATATAGAGTTTATTAATTTAAGCAGTATGCGCAAAGAACCTGTTGTCTTGAATGCTGAGTTAACCCTTGACTGTGACGGCGGAATATACCTTGAATCCGGAATATGCCTGGAAGAGGATTTTGCAGCTATGAAGGATAAGTTTAAAGTTTCCAGCATTAAAACAGCAAAGAATATTAATTTGCTATCAACCTCTGATTTCCGTAATTTCTACAATCTTTCCAGGGTATACGGCAGGGTTAGCCCGCTTTTTAGGAAGATAATAGTCAATAATATTAAGCTGGGAAGTGAATACGGAAAGTTGTTAGAATATGAACAAGGTAGAGGATCCCGTAGTGAAAAAGAAGATTAAGTTTTCTATTCCCTATAACGGGGACTTAAAACTGGTAAAAGAAGCTATATCCTCCGGCCAGGTGTATGAAGTTTATTTTGCCGGGCCGCAAGGATTGGACTTCTCTGATTCCTTCGAGAACCATTTGTTTCATTCCCTGAAGCAGATTATTGCTTTACTCGATTACTGCCGCAAAAGCCACGTAAAAACTAGCCTTCTGGTAAATAAGAAGATTATGTTCTTCGAAGACTTAAAGAAGATAGAATCTTCCATCAGCAGGCTCTTGGGGGAGGGGGGAGTTGATTCTTTAACAGTAACCGATACTTTTCTTGTGCCGTTCCTTAAGGAAAAGTTTCCTTCGATAGAATTACAGTCTTCCATATACCTGGGGATAGATAGCGTACATAAGGCAAGAGAGGCTTTAAAGATGGGGTTTTCTCTTTTAGGGCTTGATCCTTCGGTTAACCGCAGAGGAGAGGAACTGAAGAGAATTATGGGCCTGAAAAAAGTTTTTCCCGAAATGAAGGTAAAGCTTCTGGGGATACTTACCTGTTACAGTAATTGTTTTTTCGCCTCGACGCACAGCCAACTTCCTGTCTTACTTGGGGCCTTGAATAAATCCTCTCTTAGAGGATGTGACATCTTGGGAAAGAGAATAAGCCCTTTTCTCTGCCACTATCAGAGCGAGGATATATCCGATGAGCTTAAGCGCCCGTTCATCCGGCCGGAGGATATATCGTATTATGAAAATAATTGCCTTGCGGATTATATAAAAATAGCCTATCGTGATGAAGATAGCCGCATTCTTAGAGAAAAATATACGGCTTATTTTAACCGTTCTTATAAAGGTAATTTGTTTTTGTTGATGGATTCTACGAAACACAGCAAGATCTATTGCGACAATAAAGAAATCCCTAAGGGTTTTATTCGCAAGGTAATGAATTGCGATAAAGACTGCCACACCTGTTCCTATTGCAGGAGGCTGGCTCTTAGGCTGATTAAATAATGAAAAGGCTTGAATTTCATATATCCTATAAATGCCCGAATAATTGCTCTTTCTGCAGCGAGGGAGATCAGCTTAAGAAATTCAAAGGTACCTTTGTAAGCAAAGAAGCGATACTTAAGCATTTAGGGCGGTTTGCGCATCATGGTTTTAACCATCTCACCTTGACCGGAGGAGAGCCTACATTGCATCCGGATTTCCTTGAGATAATAAGATTTGCCTCTCTTTCGGGGTATAAGACCTATGTCAGCTCTAACGGGGGGCTCTTTGCCCGGAAATCTTTCTGCCTTAAAGCCCTGCCTTATCTTGACGAGGTCTCTTTCTCTTTGCACGGGGACAGCGCCCGTTTACATGATAGTCTTACAAACAATCCGGGAAGTTTCTTAAGGTTGCGTAAGGCTTTTGCCAACATAAAAGAAGGTAAGAAAAAAGTATTTGTCTTCGTCAATATCGTGGCTACCCTTAAAAACCTGCCTTATCTTAAGAATATAATTGATTTTGCCGCAGACTCAGTTTCTGCAAAACAGGTTTTAATCTCTGCGGTAGCCCCGGAAGGCGCAGGAAAGGATAATTTCCTTAGGCTCACTATTCCTTTAAGGGAGATGGCTAAGCATCTTTCGCTTCTGGTAGATACGGCCTATCGCAGGAAAATGCGGATAAGGTTCTTCGGGGTACCGATGTGCTCGCTGGGTAAGTTTTTCGGTTTCTCTAATGATGCCTATTGGTCTTCCAGGACAACTATTGAGTTGTGGCGTAATCTTGGGCATGAATTTCTTAAGGTGACAAAAAGTTATAAGCCGGTGCGCAATAGAATTAAAGTCCGTAAGTGCCTTAGGTGTGCGGTAAGAAATATATGCGGCGGGGTTTTTAGAGAATACGTAGTTAAATTCGGGACTGAGGAGATTCATCCCTTCTAAATATGAGTAAGAATATCAATAAGATTATTCAACAGGATCTGGCCAGGTTTAAGTTGTTGCTTAAGCAAAGCGACAATTTCTATGATATTAACCAGCTTCATGCCTTAACCAGGTATTCTTTATCGTTCTCTTATCCGCAGGTTAGAAAGTACTGGAAGCAGTATATAGATATGGGGCTTAGGAATAATAAGGCCTTGGCGAATGTTGATCTGTATGTCCATATTCCTTTTTGCCGGTCAAAATGTTCTTATTGTATTTTTCCTTCTATGCCGCTAAAGGGTAAGGCGCAGGTTGAAGGATATATTGATTATTTGATAGAGGAGATGCATTTTTACTCAAAGACCTTTAAAGATATTGAGTTCCGTAATATTTATATCGGAGGAGGCACCCCCAGCGTTCTTTCTTCTGCGCAAATGAATAGGTTATTAAAGAATATGTTCGGTTGTTTCGCTTTTCGTAAGAATGGGCAAAGAACCAGCGAATGTAACCCTCATAGCGTATCTAAGCCTATTTTCTCCGTCCTTAGGGATTATGGTTTTAACCGGATTAGTTTCGGAGTTCAGTCATTAAACGCCAAGGCCTTAAAGGTAAATAAGAGGGATTATCAGGATTACGAGGTAGTAAGGCAAAGGATATCTGAGGCTAAGCAGTGCGGTTTTAATGATATCAATGTAGATTTGATAGCGGGTTTAGGGGGAGATACGCTGGAAGGGTTTAAAAATAGTTTCACTAAGGTGGCCCGGCTTAAGCCTTATAATATTGTGGTTTATGGCCTGATGCCGCCAAGGGATAGTTATCTTGCCGATAATTTCCGCATGAGTAAATACGATTATTTCACTTATCATTATTCTCCTATGATAAAGAAGGCATTAAAGATCATGGCTGTGATTTGCAGAAAATACGGCTATATTCCTGATTCGCTGGATCCTTCGAAGTTTCACTGGGGATTCAGGGATAAGGGCCATTTAGAGGAGGATCCGGGTAGCGGTTATACCGGAGAGTACGGAGGATGTACTTTAGGCTTGGGTAATTTTTCCCGCTCGCATATTCACGGGGTAGTGGAATACCGTAATATTAAATACAGCAAATGCTTTAGTCTAAAGAATCGTTTATTTGAAGGCAGGGAGATTACGTTAAGGGATGAAATGGCAAAATATATCATAAACTGTCTCGATCGGGAATCTCGTATTTCATTAAGTATTTTTAATGAAATATTCGGCGAAAATTTAATTAAAGCCTTTCCTTACGCAATTTATGCCTTAAGGCAGCTTAGGCTGATACATTATTCGAAAGATAATTTGATATTCCGGTTTAGAAATCCTCAGGATAAATATGTGTATAGCCTGTTTTTCCTAAAATAGATGAAGAATAACAATTTATTACAAAAAGAAAAGGCGGTAAAGGTTAAAAGGCAGTGGGTCAGGCTGACAAGGGCCTGTAATAATAGGTGCCTTTTTTGCCTTGATAATGAGGCTCAGGACGGAAGCTGTATAAATTTCTCAATAATTAAAGATACTCTCGCAAAGGGAAGGGCGGCTAAAGCCGAAAAGGCTGTCTTAAGCGGCGGAGAGCCAACCCTGCACCCTGAATTATTCAAAATAATAAGCGCTGCCCGGGATATGGGTTATTCAAAGATTCAGGTTATAACCAATGGGCGCATGTTTGCCTATCAAGAGTTTTTAAGGCAAGCGGTGGATTGCGGGGTTACCGAGATTACATTTTCTATCCATGGGCATACCCCCCAACTTCATGACCAGCAGACTCAGGTTAAGGGTTCATTTGATCAGTCTGTCCGGGGTTTATTAAATGCGCGTAAAATTAAAGGCCTGGTGGTAAATGCGGATATAGTTATTAATAAGCTGAATGTCGGGTATCTCAGGCAGATAATCGGCTTTCTTGTTGTTCTGGGGATAAACGAGTTTGACCTTCTCCAGGTGATGCCTTTTGGCAGAGCATGGCTAAACCAAAGGCAGCTATTTTATGATATCGAGAAGGAGATTGAGGGTTTAAGGCTTGCCTTTGGGGTAAGGAAGGCTTCTCCAGTATGTTTATGGACTAATCGTTTTCCGGCTATTTATCTTGAAGGTATGGAAGATTTGATCCAACATCCTAATAAACTGATTGATGAAGTTTCAGGGGTTAAGGAGATGTTTGGTAAATTTATCCGCTACGGCTTGAGAATGCCTTGTTGGGGAGAAAGGTGCCGTTATTGCTGTTTGCAGGGATTTTGTGAAGATCTTATTGCCCTGAGAAGTACCGGCTTGCTTTCCTCCCGCTTGAATCCTTTATGCATAGATAAGAAGTGGCGTAAGAAGGCTGCAGTCAGGAAGTTTAAGTTCAGCAAGGGCATGGACCTTCTTAAATTTCTCGATTTCTACCTTAAGGAAAGGTACTTTGTTAAAAGCCTGCGCTGTGGGGAATGTGCTTATAATAAAGAATGCCAGGGCGCGCACATTGACCTTATCAGGAAGAACGGGTTTGCCCTGCTTTCTCCGTTTAAGGCTGAAAACAGCAGAAGATATCCGCTTCTCAGGCTTACTCTTGATTGTAACGCTTCGTGTTTATTCTGTAATGTACCTGTTGAGTCGTCTGATTCTAAAGAAATTTCTACATCTGGCGCTAAGCAGTTAATAAGTAAAATTGCCGCTGTAGGCCAGGATGCAAAAATAGATTTTACAGGAGGAGAGCCTACTATCAGAAAGGATTTACCGAAGCTGATAAGGTATGCCCGGTTGCAGGGTATTGAAACAGTCCAGGTTCAGACTAATGCCCTAAAGTTGGCAGATAAGGGTTATCTCAGGTCTTTACAAAAAGCCGGATTGAATAAAATATTTGTCGGGTTGCATTCCTTTTCGCCTTCTGTGCATGATAGCCTTTTAGGCCTTCCGGGTGCTTTTGAAAAATGCATTAAAGGGGTAAGAAATGCTATCTTAGCAGGTATCGAAGTAACCCTGAACCCGGTCATAACAAGCAGGAATTATAAAGAATTGCCGGATTATATGTTAAAGGTCGCAACGCTTAAGAAGGTGAATTTTATTTCACTTTCGGTAGTACAGCCGCGCGGCAGGGCGGGGATTAATAAGGATCTGGTGCCGGATTATAAAGTTATAGGCCCTTATGTGGAAAGGGCTCTTTTGATCGGGAATAAGCTTGGGCTGGTAATTAATAATCCTTATTGCGGATTGCCTATGTGCGTAGGGGGATGGTATAATTATCCTCAAGGTTGCGTAGAGTATTGTGAGGGGCTTATAGGCAGGGGCGGTAAGAACGAAGACAAAATTAAGGCTTCTTTCTGCGGTAAATGCAGTTTTAATAATTTTTGCAATGGGGTTTGGAAAGAATATGCGAAAATACACGGATTCTCAGGCCTTCGGCCGTTAAAATTAAAAAATGATAGCTACGTCTATATCTAAAATATGGCTAATTTAGGTTATATACAGATAACCAGGTCCTGTAATCAAAAGTGCAGGTTTTGTTCTAATCCGGACACCGGAGAAACTATAACCTTAAGCCAGGCAAAGCACTATATAAATGATTATGCCAAAAGAGGTTATGCCGGAGTCTTCCTTACGGGAGGAGAGCCAACCCTGCATCCTCAGCTTACGGAGATGATCGCCTATGCTTTATCAAAGAATATCTTACCCAGGCTGATAACTAATGGCCAGCTCTTAAGTGAAAAGAAGAGGTTTCCCTCTTTAATTAAGAGCGGGCTAAATCATATCATGTTGTCGGTTTATTCCTATGACAATAAAGTACAGGCTAAGCTTTCCGGTAATTCGGCATCTCTCTCCAATATAAAGAGCGCCTTAGATAATATAAAGGATGCGGGGATAACGGTGGATATTATAACTACTATAAATAAATATAATGCTTCGCATTTAAGCCGGACTGCTAAATGGATAGTTGAAAGTTATCCTTTTATAAGGCATTTTATATGGAATAACCTAGATCCTTTAAATAACCGGGCTGCAAGTAATCCTGATACCTGGCCTAAGCTTAATGATTTCGAGCTAGAGTTGAATAAGGCGATGTGTTTCTTGTGCAGCGCGGGGAAGACCTTCAGGGTGGAGCGAGTGCCCTTATGTTATATGAGCGGGTTCGAGCATTGTTCTACGGAAACCCGTAAGATTGTAAAAGAAGAAGAGCGTTCAATATTTTTTCTTGATGATAAAGCCTTTGTAAAGCAAAAAGGCTTAAGGGGGTTGATCGGCTATAACAAGTCTAAGTGTTGTAAGGATTGTTTATTGGATAGTATTTGCGCCGGGCTCTATGGGGGCGGCGAATGTTATTCGCTTTCGGAATTGTATCCGGTGTTTATACCGAAAGAGGTAATTATAAAGAAAATCTTAGAATAATAATATTCAGGTTGTAATTCATCAAGGAGGTAGGGATGATGTGTTTACTCAGGCTGATCTTTGTGCTTATTTTTCTCTCGGTTTTTGTGCCGCTGCCTTGCAATTGGGCCCAAGATGAGGCAGTGAGCCAGAAGACTGTTTCCGGTATTGTAATTGACCTAGACTGGGTAAGTTCAATTATTACAGTACTCTATTTTGACCCTTTTTCGGGTAATCAGGATGAGATTAATATCACTATTACCCATGATACCAAGATAACAAGAGGAACTGAGGCGATTTCTTTTTCTGATCTTGAACAGAGCGATCCGGTTATGGTAGTTTATTACGATGATGGTTCCCAAGTACTAAAGGCAAAAAGGATATCTGATATGAATTTAGGGAACAGGTAATTTGAAGGGGGGAGATTTGTTTAGTAGGGTTCGCAGGATAGGCATATATACTTTGCTTTTTTTTATTTTTTTCATTCATCCATCTTTTTCTCAGGAACCCTCTTTAAAAGGGGAAGGCAGGGAGGCGATGTATTGGGAGGGCTTGGGACAGGGTAGGGTTAAGTGTTTACTCTGCCCCCGGCAATGCCTGATACCTCGAAACGAGAGGGGATTTTGCAGGGCAAGAAGAAATATCAAAGGCAGGCTTTATGCTCTAACTTATGGAAATCCGGTAGCAGTGCACGTTGATCCGGTAGAGAAGAAACCGCTTTTCCATGTTTATCCCGGGACAAAATCGTTTTCTATTGCTACTGCCGGTTGCAACTTAAGGTGTAAATTCTGTCAGAATTGGGAGATTTCTCAGATGGACCCTGAGTCAGTAAAAAATTCTTTTGTTTCTCCCCGGCAGATTATCGATGGGGCTAAGAAGAGCGGTTCTAAAACAATAGCCTTCACCTATACTGAGCCGACTATATTCTATGAGTATATGCTTGATATTGCTAAGCTTGCTAAAGAAGAGGGTATTGCCTGCGTGATGCATTCTTCGGGTTTCATTAGCGAAGAGCCGCTACGTGAATTAGCGAAATATTTAACTGCGGCCAATATCGATTTAAAGGGTTTTAGCGAGAAGTTTTATTCTTCATTTTGCGAGGGAACCCTCTCCGATGTACTAAGGGCACTTAAGGTTTTGAAAGAAGAGGGGGTATGGTTAGAGATAACTAACCTTATTATTCCTACTGCTAACGATTCCGAAGATGACATACGAAATCTTTGTATTTGGATAAAAGAAAACTTAGGCGCAGATACCCCGGTTCATTTTTCAAGGTTCTTTCCGATGTACAGGCTTACGGATTTATCCCCTACCCCCTTAAAGACTTTGCTTAAGGCAGAGAAAATAGCTAAAGATACAGGGCTTTTATATGTATACGTGGGTAATATTCCTCAAAATATAGGGGAAGATACAATTTGCCCTATCTGCGCTAACCTGCTGGTTAAGCGGATAGGCTATAAGGTGTTGGAAAATAATATTGTTGATCGAAAATGTAAGTTTTGCGGTGTTGGTATTCCGGGGGTTTGGGATTAGGTATAAAGGTTTCTCAGGGATAAAGTCAGATTTAAGATTAACAGGGTTATAAGGCTACCGGTAATTCCTAAGAACGGTATTAATAGCGCTCCGCAAATTAAAGTCCCTAAAAAGGCACCGGTTAAATCTGCCGCATAGATAATTGTAGTTATCTTCTTTTCTTTCGTTCTGTTTTCCAATAAACCTTTGGCAACAACAGGGTAAACTGTGCCGGTTAAAAAACCGCACAGTGACGAGAATAAATAGAAAATAATATCCGCGTAGCTTATTCCCGCCAGACTTTTTAGGTTTGATAATAATACAAAAATAGCAATCCCCCAGCATAAAAATATTATTGAAAGCAGCTTAGGGTGGAATTTCTGCCTTGAGTTAAGGATTAGTATCCCGGTGCTTAGGCCGGCCATAAAGAAAGCGATTAATAATCCCAATTTCCAGTATAAGGCCCCGCAGTAAGCCTGGAACAATACAAAGATTACCGCAGTCATTGCAATAGAGGTAAAGCCAACTACCCCGGTATTTAACAGGTAAAAAAATTTTTTTGAGAAAAATGTGGAGGTTATTATTAATAACCAACAAAGCAAAAGGGCTACAATTATACTATTCTTTGTTCTTGCGAGGTCAATCTTAAAATCAGGATAGAATTTAATTTGCTCCAGAATAAGGTAATTAAGAAATCCGGTAGGATTGAGGTGTGTGTTGGGGGCGGCTTTAGCATCCAGCATGCCTTGGATATAGCCTCGTGCCGAAGGCTTAAGGTAATCTTTAAAATGGTATACGGTAAAGAAGTCGGTTGCCGGGTTAACCTTAATAAAGCTTTCAATCAGATTATAGTCTTTGATTTCTTGGTCCAGGGAAGCAGTAATAATCATCGTGTCCGAAGGTATTATCAGCCTGTAACTAAAAACTTTATCCAGGGCATTGATTATGCTGGAGTTAAATTTAGCAAATTGAGGGCTTAATATCTCCCGTTTAGAGGGCATGGAAAAAGAGAATATGCCCTTTGGTTTTAGTTTTGCTTTAATAAGCCTGAAGAAATCTTCGGTAAAGTAGCGGTTTAAGGATAGGCTGGAGGGAGGAGGCATTATCAGTAAGACGGCATCGTAACTTTTTATTGTCTTCTTAAGATATAATGCCGGGTCATCGGTAATGAAATTAACCCGGCGTCTTGTATTATAGGGCGTCTTATATTCACTTAGCATTGAGATCAGCGGATTAATATGCAGGCAGTCCAGGGATCCGGGATTATATTTCATTATTTCATCAATTTCTTGGGAGAGGGCAGGCCCTATAAAAAGAATATCCTTTTCCCCTAAGAGGTTGAGTGCCGCCAAGCCCATATGAATATTTTCTTCAACCGCAATCTTATCCTCGCTTGTTGCTAAAAGCGAACCCTCTGAGAATATCATAGTGGAGCCAGCTTTGCGCGTAGCAATAACCGGGCCGTAACGTGAGCCGGCATTTAAGAGTATACTGGAGTTGCTGAATTCTTTTTGTAAGAGGGGGTTAAATGTTTTTAATGAGATTATGCTTATAGCTAGAATAAAAACAGCGGTAACAGCCTTTTTAAGGCCGCTTTTAATTCCTATGATCAAGAAAAGCGGTAATACTGAGAAGATTAAAGGGTTGGTATAATTATTAAAATACAAGCTGAAGGTTAAGCCTCCCAGGAAAAAGCCTAAGGCCTCAAAAGCAAAGAATTTTGCAAAAGTATTCCTTTGAGGGGTATTTTCTTTAAGGTATGCAAGGGTAAGGCTTTTGAATAAATTGCCGGTAATAAAAGCCGTTGGCCCTATTAAGGTTATGCTTGATAAGAGCACTAGGCCCAGGCTGGCCGCCTCATAATATTGCAAGCCGTTTAGCAATTTCGCTAAATGAATGAAGCAGACGGAGATGGTAAATGAGAGGCAGGCTATTAGGGGCAGGGGGAGCTTTTGTAGCCTTTTTGGCAGCCTTGTTATGCTGCCTAAGGAGCAGAAAATAATCCAGAAACCCGCTCCTAAAATAAAGGCCAGTTCGTTTTTGGCAATGGAAAAGCTGAATTCGCGTAAGATAACAAGCTGAAATATAGAAGAGATGATTCCCAGCGGTATGAAGATAATCATGGACAAGCCTCTTTTTTATATTATATTAAGCCTAAGATGCCGGAAAGTCTATATTATTTATTCTTAAGCGGTGTAATCTTGGGTAGCGGGCCCTGCCTTGGTTTTTGTGCCCCCGTTCTGGTAAGTTTTGTCGCTGCTTACAGGCCTTCTTTTAAGAAGGCGATGATATCTTACCTTTTCTTTTCTGTAGCTAAGATCTTTAGTTATATGATTATCGGGGGATTGATAGGAGTTTTTTCCGGATTTCTTAAGAGTGGGTTTTTTCTTGGGTATGCAAATGCTATAAATATATTGTTAGGGGTATTTATCTTAGCTATCGGGATCATTACTATAGCTACAAAGGAACCCTTAAAGAGCAGGTATTGTTCGTTTTTAAATAAAGGAAACCTGAAAAATGCGGGCCTTCTGGGTTTTTTAACCGGTTTCTCGCCCTGCCTCCCGCTTTTAGGGATACTTAATTATATAATTATAATCGCGCGTTCTCCGGCCGAGGGAATCCTGTATGCTTTTGCTTTCGGGATTGGTAGCGCTATTTCTCCTGTTATTTTACTTATCGGCTTATCAGGCAAGCTGGCAGGGGATTTTTCTTATAACCATAAGGTTAAGTTTTTGATCAGGATTGTCTCTAGCTTAGTTTTGATCTTCTTGGGAATAGTAATTCTTTTGAAAGTATTTACGTCTTGATTCTTTCTTTACATAATATTTAAAATCTGTTAATATGTTTTCTATTGCGCCCATAGCTCAACTGGATAGAGCACCAGCCTACGGAGCTGGTTGTTGCAGGTTCGACCCCTGCTGGGCGCATTAATTTTATGAAAGTACATGAAATCTATATGCGCGAAGCCATCAAGGAAGCTTGGAAGGCTTTCGGCGAAGATGAGGTTCCTGTAGGGGCGGTTATAGTCCAAAATGGGAAGATAATTTCCCGCGGACATAACCAGGTTGAGCGGTTAAAAGATCCTACTGCCCATGCCGAGATGATTGCTCTTACCTCTGCCGCAAATTACCTAGAGACAAAGTGGTTGAATGAAGCTTCGGTGTATGTTACAATTGAACCTTGTAGTATGTGCGCGGGCGCTTTAGTCCTGGCGCGGATAAGGAATATATATTTCGGCGCAAGTGACCCTAAAACCGGAGCGTGCGGTTCAGTAGTAAACATTGCCAATCACAAGAGTTTAAACCACCGCATAAAAATCTTTAACGGTATTTTGGAAGATGAATGCGCCTGCCTGCTAAAAGATTTTTTTAAGAAAAAAAGAAAGAGTTTGGTTTGATTTTAAGCAATCCTGGAGAGGTGGCTGAGTGGTCGAAAGCAACTCACTGCTAATGAGTTGTCCTGGGAAACTGGGACCCTGGGTTCAAATCCCAGCCTCTCCGTAAAAATTATTTAGATGAAGCGATTTTTCTGGGTTATTTTTTCGGGCATATTATTTATGGTAATGCTGGGAAATTTTATCTTTTCCCAGTACCGCTTGCGAAATGCCTTTAGCCAGGCCAGGGAGCAATTAATGCTTATTGCTTCAAGCGGCGTGCTTCTTATTGATGTTGAGGCGCTTCTCAGCGTGCCGTTGGTGCAAAGCGGAGAGGGGAGCCCTGAATACCAGCAGATCTCCCGGCAGCTAGAGAAGATTAAACAATCAAATTCTTCCATAAAATACGTATATATAATGACGCCTTCTGATGAGCCGGGGTTTATGCAGTATGTGGTTGATGCAGATCCTGTCCCGGAGATAATAACTGCGCATTGCCCTACTTCATTACCCGGGGATAAATATGATGCGCGTAACCTTCCCGCAGTTATGAGTGCATTTGATGGCCCTAGCGCGGATAAGAATATTAATCATGATGTCTGGGGAGTTTTTATTTCCGGATACGCTCCTATCCGCGATAATGAAGGTAAGCCGGTAGCGATATTGGGGGTAGATTTTGACGGTATTTTTATACAGGATATGCAAAAGAAAGCCAGGAAAAGCGGTATAGCGGCATTATTAACAGGCTTTCTCTTTCTTGTTTCGTTTTTACCTTTAAAAAGCTGGAGATTATTAGCCGGCTTAAAATCTTAGAAAATGTCATATACGGTATTTGCGCTCAAATGGCGCCCAAATAATTTTAATGAAATTGTCGGACAGCCGCATATCGTCAGCACTTTAAAAAGTGCCATAGAGAAGAAAAGGCTTGCGCACGCTTACCTATTTTCAGGGCCACGAGGCGTAGGCAAGACTTCAACAGCGCGTATTTTAGCAAAATCACTGAATTGCAAGGAAGGGCCAACGGTTAATCCTTGCGGTAAATGCAGCTGTTGCCTTGAGATATCCCAGGGCCGTTCCCTTGATGTTATTGAGATAGACGGTGCCTCCAATACCGGGGTTGAGGATGTCCGCTCTCTGCGCGAGAATGTAAAGTTTGCTCCCGTATCGGGTAATTTTAAAATTTATATCATTGATGAAGTGCATATGCTTTCAATCTCGGCTTTTAATGCGCTTCTTAAAACCCTTGAGGAGCCTCCGGAGTTTGTCAAATTTCTCTTTGCCACTACCCATCCGGATAAAATACCCTCAACGGTCTTATCGCGCTGCCAGCGCCTTGATTTTAGAAGAATATCGGCTATGGAGATCGCTTCTCAGCTTGAGAGAATCGTTAAATCCGAGAAGATAACAGTGGATAAGGACGTGCTTTTTGCTATCGCCAAGACAAGCGATGGTGCGCTGCGCGATGCTGAGTCAATCTTAGATCAACTGGTTTCTTTTTCCAAAGAAAAGATTTCTCTGAAGGACGTTATCTCCATCTTAGGCCTTGTTGAGCAGGAGGCCTTATTTGAGATAACCGATAAGATCATACAAAAGGACCCTAAGAGGGCGTTGGATTTATTAAATAGGATTATTGATGACGGTAAAGACGTTAATGTATTCTTAAATAATTTAATCGAGCATTTTCGTAACCTTATGATTGCCAAGGTCTCTAAAGGGGATGCAAAGTTAATTGATTTGCCTCAGGATATCTGTCAGCGCCTGCTTAAGCAGTCACAGGCCTTAAGCCTCGAAGATATATTTACGGCTTTCAATATTTTAGTGAATACCTATGAGATGTCTAAGCGGATGGATTCTTTGCGTATTCCCCTGGAGGTAAGCCTTGTCCGGCTAAGTCATGACCGCAAGAGCCAGAATCCTATCTTAAAAGAAAAAGAGGCGGTTAAAGAGCAGGTGGTTT
>JAQTTQ010000010.1 GCA_028710685.1 Candidatus Omnitrophota bacterium
TACTTATAAACTTTTTATGTTATAATAAATTTCGATCTTATTATAAAGATTTCGCGGGGTGGAGCAGCCTGGTAGCTCGCAAGGCTCATAACCTTGAGGTCCTGAGTTCAAATCTCAGCCCCGCAATTGAACTCAAATATGGGCCGGCAATTAATTGCCGGCCCATTTAGTGAAATCCCGTGAGCGTAAGCGAAACGGGACCAACAGATAACCCGCTATAAGAGGCGGGTTTTTTGTTGTCTTGCAGTTGTTTCAGGGATATAATTTATCTGGAGAGATATAAAAAAAGGAGGCTAAAATGAGCATTAATGCGTGGGCAAGTATTCCGCTTAGGTTTAGTTTGGGGGTGATGTTTATTGCGCATGGGCTCCAGAAGGCATACGGTATGTTCGCAGGATCGGGGATTAAGAATTTCTCCGATATGTTATCAAGCCTTGGTTTTACACCTCCCTTACTATGGGCATATCTGGCGGCATATTTAGAGCTTATCGGAGGTTCCTGCCTCTTGATCGGCCTAGGGACCAGAATATTCTCCGGACTGCTTTTTATACTTATAGCTATTGCCGCAGTAACAGTGCATTTAAGAAATGGATTCTTCCTTATGAACGGTGGCGTTGAGTATACCTTTATCATTGCCGCTATGTGCCTGAGCCTGGCTATATTAGGTAGCGGTAAGTTCGGTTTAAACAAAAAGCTATAAATGCGTTATATTTAAATCCTGGGGTAGGCCTGTTGATATTTTCTCAGCCTTGGAACCTTAAACAAAAGGGCTGTTAAAGGAGGCAGGTTTTTATTGCAAATAGCCCCTGGTTGTGGTAGGTTAAGCTCTATGAAAAAAATGTTTAAGTTTATTGACAGCGCGGCCAGCTTTAATTTTCCTCAGGCTAATAAGATAAGAACGCTTTATTTCCCGCTTTGTAACGAAAGGATATTCTCTTCGATTACCCCGTATCTGTGCGGGGATATCAAATCCGGGCAGGATTCTTTTTTGCTGCCGCCTGCCTCGCGTATTGATTTGGTTAATTCCAGGGCCTCGCGTAACTTCTGGGTTTATATTAATAAAGAAAAGGTCTGGTCGGCAACCGGAGTTTCTAAGGACCTTAAGTCCCTTCAAAAAGATAATTTTAATCTTGAGGCCGGCCTACTCTGGCATAAAATTACCAGGGAGAATAAAGGTATAGGGTTAAAAAGCGAGATCCTCTCCTTTGTCCCTTCTTCAAAAGAACCGGTAGAGTTAATGCAGGTAACCCTTACCAACACCTCTTCTAAGAAAATAAAATTTATTCCTACCGCAGCTATCCCTATATATGCAAGGGGGGCTAATAATATCCGCGACCACCGGCATGTAACTTCACTATTGCAGCGTATCATCCTGCATAAATTTGGGGTGATATCCAAGCCTACATTATCTTTCAATGAGGCAGGGCATAAGCCCAACAGGAACTATTATTTTGTATTAGGTTGGGATGAAAGAGGGGTTGCTCCAAAATATCTCTACCCGGTTCAGGAGATGTTTTGCGGAGAGGCAGGAGACCTTGAGGGGCCGGAGGCTATTTTAGAAAATAAATTTCCCGGGAAAAATAATATTCAGGGTAAAGAGGCTATGGGGGCTTTGCGTTTTAAGGCTCGAGAGTTAGGCCCGGGTAGATCTTGCGCTTATATTTTGGCGCTGGGTATTGCCCAAGAAAGCCGTGAAATCACCGGTATAATTAAGAAATTCAGTAATATTAAGAAGGTAAGGCTGTCCCTTGAAGAGACTAAGGCCTTTTGGCTTAAGAAGGCGAATTCGGTTAATTCTCCTATCCGGGATAAGGATTTTAATAATTGGTTTAAGTGGGTTAGTATCCAGCCTCTTTTGAGGAAGTTCTTCGGATGTTCTTTTCTTCCGGATTTTGATTACGGAAAGGGAGGCCGGGGCTGGCGCGACCTCTGGCAGGATTGCTTAGGGTTAATCTTAAGCGGCTCTAAGGAAGTGCGCGGGATGCTGATAAATAATTTTCAAGGTGTGCGCGTAGACGGTTCCAATGCTACTATTATAGGCAATAAACCGGGCGAATTTATTGCTGACCGCAATGATATTTCCAGGGTTTGGATGGACCATGGGATATGGCCTTTACTGACAACAGAGTTTTATATAAATAAAACTAATGATACCGGTATTTTATTTGAGAAAACCGGCTATTTCAGCGATCAATTTGTTTTTCGTGCAGGAAAGAAAAATCGTGATTGGAAGCCGTGCAGTTATAAGGGTACGCTATTAGAACATTTAGTACTTGAGAATGTCTCCCAGTTTTATAACGTAGGCTCGCATAATCATATCCGCCTTGAAGGCGCTGATTGGAATGACGGGTTGGATATGGCTGTTGAACACGGGGAGAGTGTTGCCTTTAGCTGTATGTATGCAAACAATCTCAAGAAACTTGCCCAACTTATCCGTATATCCGGCAGGAAAGAGATTGTCTTATTCTCTGAGATGGCAACGTTATTAGGTTCTTGCGATTACGATAATATAAGGTTAAAACAAAAAAAGCTCTTTGAGTATTTTGCACGCGTTGAAAATGGCCTCAGCGGTAAAACCGTCTCCGTAAAATGCACCGCGCTTATTAAGGATTTAGAATCAAAGGCAAAGTGGATTTTTGAACATATACGCAGCAAAGAATGGCTGCCGCAGGGCTTTTTTAACGGTTACTACGATAATGATAAAAAGAGGGTTGAGGGGAGGATAGGCGGCAGGATTCAGATGATGCTGGCCTCACAAACCTTTGCCGTGATGAGCGGGGCAGCTGAAGACTGGCAGGTTAAGAAAATTATTGCCAATGTTGATAAACACCTTTTTGATAAGAAGCTAAAGGGGTACCGTTTAAATACTGATTTTGGCGGCGAGCAGCATAATCTAGGCAGGGCTTTTTCATTTGCATACGGAGAAAAGGAGAACGGGGCAATATTCTCGCATATGGTGGTTATGTATGCTTATGCCTTGATCTCCCGTGGATTTGCCAAGGAAGGGCGCAAGGCCCTGCTCTCACTCTATGGGCTTGCAAGGAATAGCCTAAAGAGCAAGATTTATCCGTGTCTGCCTGAATATTTCGATGCGCAAGGCCGGGGGATGTATTCTTACCTTACCGGGTCCGCCAGCTGGTTTCTTTTTGTTTGCCAAAACCGCTTTTTCTGATATAATAATCTTCCTATAAACTTAAAGAGAGGGTATGTAAGATGATTGAACGTTATAGCCTCCCAAAGATGTCTGCAATATGGCAGGATGAGTTTAAGTTTAAGACCATGCTTGCCATTGAGATACTTGCCTTAGAAGCCCTTGCTAAGCAAAAGAAAGTTCCTCTATCCGCAGTTAAAAGAATCAAAAACAAAGCCAGATTTAATTTATCAGCAATAAAGAAGATTGAAGAAGAGACACAACATGATGTGGTGGCCTTTGTCACCAATGTAGCCCAATATATAGGAAGCGATGCCAAGTACCTGCACCTTGGGCTTACTTCTTCCGATATCCTTGATACGACACTTGGCGTGCAGTTGAAGGCAGCGGCAGAGGTTTTAGTTGATGATGTAAATAAATTATTGAAGGCCTTGGCCGGAAAGGCCAAGTTTTATAAAGATATTCCTTGTATGGGGCGTACCCATGGTGTTCACGCCGAGCCGACTACCTTTGGTTTAAAGCTTGCGCTGTGGTATGACGAAATGCAGCGTAACCTAGAACGCTTAAGGCTTGCAGGAGAAGAGGTTTCCGTAGGGAAGGTATCCGGTGCCGTAGGAACCTTTGCTAATGTTGATCCTTTTGTGGAAGGTTATATATGTAAAAAGCTCGGATTAAAACCGGCAAAGATTTCTACCCAGATAATCCAACGCGATATTTATGCGGTACTTATGGCAAGGATAGCGATTGTGGGTTCAAGTTTGGAGAAATTCGCTACCGAGATCAGGCATTTACAGCGTACCGAGGTTTTAGAAGCCGAAGAGCCTTTTGGCAAAGGGCAGAAGGGCTCTTCAGCTATGCCGCATAAGCGAAATCCGGTTATATGCGAGCGTATCTGCGGCCTGGCGAGGTTGTTGCGGGGAAATGCCTTGGCGTCAATGGAGAATATCGCCCTCTGGCATGAACGAGATATATCGCATTCTTCAGTTGAGCGGATAATTATCCCGGATTCCACCCTGGCCTTAGATTATATGCTCAATAAGTTTATCCAGGTTGTTGAGGGGTTAAATGTTTACCCCGAGCATATGATGGCGAATTTAATCAAAACAAAGGGTTTAATATTCTCTCAAAGAGTTCTTTTGGCGCTTATGGATTGTGGTATGCCGCGCATGGAGGCCTATGATGTTGTACAGAGGGCTGCCATGCATACCTGGAGTAGCGGGGCAGATTTTAAGGATAACCTTTTGCTGGAGCCTAAGCTTACAAAATATTTGGGAGAGAAGGACCTCGATAAGATATTTGATTTGAATTTTTACCTGCGTAAGGTAGATATAATTTTTAGAAGAGTCGGATTATAATAATTTTACCCACCTAGTTTCTCATATTTTGTAACCATGCTTTATAAGATTGAAATTCAGGATAAGCCCGGTATTTTTGATGCAGTCGGCGAAGGCGTCAAAAAGGGGATATTTGATTTGGGCATCAAGGCTGTTGGGAGCGTCCGTTTCATCCAGGTTTATAATATTGAAGCGGGCATATCAAAAAGTGACTGCGTTAGAATCTGCCGCGAGCTTCTCTGCGACCCTATCTGCCAGGATTTCTATTTAAACCGTACAATAAAAAACAAATCTAAAAACGAATTCATAGTTGAGATAGCCTATAATCCGGGGGTGATGGATCCGGTTGAGGAGTCTACTTTAAAGGGGGTAAGGGATTTAGGCATTCAAGGGGTGGTTTCGGTAAAGACTGCCAAGAAATATATATTACGCGGCCATATCTCCCCGGGCGAGTTAAAGATTATTTCCGAGAAACTTCTCTATAACAAATTAATCCAGCATATAGCCGGTGAGGCAAGAGAGGTTTCTAGGGGCGGTTTTCAATATAAATTCAGCCTTAAGTATGTAGATATCCTTAGCGCAAATAGTAAGGGCCTCTTGGAAATTAGCAGAAAGGGCCAGCTCTTTCTTAATCTTTCGGAGATGGTTGCAATTAAGGAATATTTTAAGAAAATCGGCAGAAATCCGACAGACTGCGAATTAGAGACAATAGCCCAGACCTGGTCCGAGCATTGTTGGCATAAGACCTTTCGCGGGAAGATACGGTATTCGCAGGATGACCAAGCAGGGTTTAGGCGTATCCCTAATAAGATAGATAATCTTTTGAAGTCTACGATAATGAAGGTTACTAAGGAACTAAATAAACCTTGGTGTGTTTCGGTTTTCAAGGATAATTCTGGCGTTATCAGGTTTGATGATAAATATAATGTTTGTTTTAAGGTGGAAACGCATAACCATCCTTCAGCCCTTGAGCCTTTTGGCGGAGCCAATACCGGTATCGGAGGGGTGATTAGGGATCCTATGGGCACCGGCTTAGGCGCCAAACCAATTTTAAATACCGATGTATTTTGTTTTGGGCTTTTAGATTCTCCTTTCAGCAGGATACCTCACGGGGCATTGCATCCTAAACGTGTTATGAAAGGGGTAGTAAGCGGGGTGCAGGATTATGGTAATAAAATGGGAATTCCTACCGTAAACGGCGCCATATTATTTGATGAAGGTTTTACCGGAAATCCGTTAGTTTATTGCGGCACCGTAGGGATTATGCCTAAGGATAAGTCTTTTAAAAAGACATATCCCGGAGATCTAGTGGTAGTAATCGGAGGCAGGACCGGAAGGGATGGCATACACGGGGCAACATTTTCTTCGGGCGAGCTGACCCATGAGTCTGAAACTATTTCCGGAGGGGCAGTACAGATTGGCAACCCGATCCAGGAGAAGAAGATGCTGGATACCATTCTTCAGGCAAGGGACCGTAATCTTTATAGCGCAATTACCGATTGCGGGGCGGGCGGGCTCTCAAGTGCAGTGGGAGAGATGGGTGCTGAATTAGGGGTTAAGGTAGACCTGGAGAAGGTCCCTCTTAAATACAGCGGATTATCTTATATGGAGATTTGGATATCCGAATCGCAGGAGAGGATGGTTGTTTCAGTGCCCCCTAAGAACTTAAAATCTTTATTGGATGTTTTCAACCAGGAGGATGTAGAGGCTACGGTAATAGGAGAGTTCACTGATACTAAGAAGCTGGAGCTTTTTTACCGGAATAATTTAGTCGGTGAACTTGATATGGGTTTTCTGCACGAAGGCCTACCCAGGATAGAGAAAAAGGCAGTTTTTCTTAAGCCAAAACATAGAGAGCCCAAATTAAGTAACCCGAAAGACTTAGGCTTGGTATTATTAAAACTTCTTTCACGCTACGATATCTGCTCTAAGGAATCGGTAATCAGAAGATACGACCATGAGGTTCAGGGGGGGTCGGTTTTAAAGCCCTTATGCGGCGTCTTAAATGACGGGCCTTCAGATGCGGCAATTGTTAAGCCTGTGCTCGGGTCAAAAAAGGCGGTTATTGTCTCAAACGGGATTAATTTCCGCTACGGTTTTATTGATCCTTATTGGATGGCGGCTTCCTGTATTGATGAGGCCCTGCGCCAGATTATAAGCGTCGGAGGCTCTTTAAAAGAGGTGGCTATCTTAGATAATTTCTGTTGGGGTAATCCGGATAAGCCGGATAGATTAGGGGGTTTAGTGCGTGCCTCTTTTGGCTGTTACGATGCGGCCAAAGGTTTTCAAGTGCCTTTTATCTCAGGTAAGGACAGCCTTTATAACGAATATACTGCTTTCGGAAAATCCTTGAGTATCCCCGGGACTATACTTATTTCGGCTATTTCGGTTATGGATGATGCAGGCAAGGCTGTATCGATGTATTTCAAGAACCAGGATAACCTGATTTATGTTTTAGGGGATACCTATGATGAATTAGGGGGTTCGCATTATTACGGGTTAAGCAAGGCAGTAGGCAATTCCGTCCCCAGGGTAAGGGTTACGCGGGCGAGAAAGCTGTTTAATGCCTTAAGTAAGGCTACCGATAAGAAATTAGTTAAGTCTGCGCATGACTGTTCTGAGGGTGGCTTAGGGGTAGCCTTGGCCGAGATGAGTTTTGCCGCAGGATTAGGCGCAGAGATTTTTTTGTCCCATGCCCCCTACCTTTCTGATAATAAACGTAATGATTTTGTTTTATTCTCTGAATCCAACTCCAGATTTGTAGTTGAGGTAGAGAGGTCAAAGCAGAAGGATTTTGAAAGAACCTTAAAAGGGCTTCCTTTCGGCCTTATCGGTTGCGTAAGCAGCAATAAATACCTTAAGGTTTACGGATTAAATGGAGAGATTTGCGTTAATGCTGATATTGATCAATTAAAAGAAGCCTGGAGGTCTAAGCTAAAATGGTAAAGAAAAAGTTGAGCCCGGTCTATAACTTTCTTGATAAGGAAGATTTTACCAGGGAAGACCCCTGGAGGGTATTTAGGATCATGTCGGAGTTTGTCGAGGGTTTTGAGGTCCTCTCTAAGCTGGATAAGGCGGTATCTATTTTCGGTTCAGCGCGCACCAAACCGGGAAGCCCGCATTACAAATTAGGGGAAGAGGTGGCATATTATATAGCAAAGGCAGGCTATGCCGTGATTACGGGCAGCGGATCCGGGCTGATGGAAGCGGCTAATAAGGGTGCAAAGCGAGCAGGCGGGCATTCAATAGGGTTAAATATCCATATACCTTCAGAGCAGAAGCCCAATAGGTATGTGGATACCCTTTTAGATTTCCGATATTTTTTTGTAAGAAAGGTTATGTTCGTAAAATATGCCAAGGCATTTATCATCTTGCCGGGAGGCTACGGTACCTTAGATGAGTTCTTCGAGGCAATCACCCTGATACAGACGCAGCGCATACCTAAATTCCCGGTAGTTTTATTTAATAGCAGATATTGGCAGGGGCTTTTGGACTGGCTAAAGAAATCCCTGTTGAAGCATGGAAGTATAAGCAAGGACGATTTAGATATATTTACCTTGGTGGATAAACCCAGCGAAGCAGCGCAAGTGATTAAAAAATTTTATGAAGCCTAAAGTTTGCATATTAAGGACAGCTGGTACAAATTGCGATCAGGAGACTGCCTTTGCTTTTTCTTTGTGCGGGGCAGATGCCGAATTAGTGCACATTAACAAATTAGCCGGTAATAAGGCAAGCCTTTTAGGTTACCACATACTTGCGTTACCCGGAGGTTTCAGTTATGGGGATGATATCGCATCCGGTAAGATATTTGCGAATGAACTGAAATATAAATTAGGGCCGACCTTAAAGGAGTTTATCAGGGAGGGCAAGCTTATTATAGGTATCTGTAACGGTTTCCAGATACTCGTTAAAAGCGGTTTATTGCCGGGGAATAGCCTATTAGCCCAAGAGGTAAGCCTTATTATCAATGATTCGGGTAAATTTGAAGACAGATGGGTTTATTTAAGCTTGGGATCTGATGAATCAAAGATAAAATGTGTATGGACAAAGGGGTTGCCTAAGGTTATCTATCTTCCGGTTGCCCACGGAGAGGGAAAGTTTATCGTTAAGGACAAGAAAATACTTTCGCGCATTAAGAAAAACGGCCAGGCAGTTTTTTATTATACGGATTCTTTAGGCAGGGCCTCGGGTTATCCGGCAAACCCTAATGGCTCAGTAGATAATATCGCAGGCATTTGTGACAGTACAGGCAGGATACTGGGCTTAATGCCGCATCCGGAGAGGCATATACTGCCGATTCAGCATCCCAGATGGGCTAAGAAGGACTGGGGTGAGGGGCTTAAGATATTTAAAAACGGAGTTGAGTATATAAAAAATAATTTCTAATCGGGGGAGATTAGCTATGAGCGGTATTTTCGGGGTAGTATCAAAGAAAGGGTGTAACGAGGATCTGTTTTACGGTACAGATTATCATTCCCATTTAGGCACGCAGTTTGCCGGATTAGCTGTTTTCGGGAAAGAGCTTAAGCGCAAAATTCATGATATACGCGGAAGCCAGTTTAAGGCAAAATTTTATGATGATTATAAGGATATGCAGGGGGAAATGGGTATCGGTGTAATCAGCGCAAGGGATGAGCAGCCGATAGTCATAAATTCAAGGCTTGGCCCCTTTGCCATAGTCACTAACGGGTTTATTGATAATGCGGACAAACTGGCTAAACAATTATTCAGGGATGGAAAGTCTTTCAGCGAGGTTACTAATGGCAAGATAAATTTTACCGAACTTGTCGCAAAGATAGTTATCAGCGGTAAAGATATCGCCGCAGGGATTCAGAAGGCTTTCGGCAGGATTGAAGGGTCTTGTTCCCTGCTCTTGCTTAATAAAGAAGGAATTTATGCTGCGAGGGATAATTTAGGGATTACCCCTTTGGTCATCGGCAGGCGCGGGAGTGATTGGGCGGTAACCACTGAGAGCTCAGCCTTTTTAAATTTAGGGTACAAGATTATAAAATACCTTGAACCCGGGGAAATAGTTTTGTTGACCAAGTCTGGCCTGAAGACAAAGCGCAAAGGGTTAAAGGTAAATAGAATTTGTTCTTTTCTTTGGATCTATACCGGTTTCCCTGCGTCTTATTACAGTAACGTTAATGTGGAGTCTGCCCGGGAGAGATGCGGCAGATGCCTAGCCAAGAGAGATAATATTGAAGCGGATATGGTTGCCGGGATACCGGATTCAGGGACTGCCCATGCGATAGGCTATAGCATGGAGTCAGGGGTGCCTCTGCGCCGGCCATTGGTTAAATATACCCCGGGATTTGACCGCAGTTATACCCCGCCCTCGCAGGAGAAGCGCGATTTAATTGCAAAGATGAAGTTAATCCCTATACCGGAGATAATAAAGGGCAATCGCATTGTTTTCTGCGATGATTCTATTGTTCGGGGCACGCAGCTTAAGAATTATACGGTTAAGAAATTACGGCAGCACGGGGCGCGCCAGATCCATTTAAGGATTGCCTGCCCTCCGATAATGTTTCCTTGCAAGTTTAACTATTCTACCCGTTCAGTCCAGGAGCTGGCCGCACGCAAGGCGATAAAAGCGCTTGAAGGCTCGGACTCTAAGAATTTAAATAAATATATTAGTGAAGATAGTAAAGAATATAAGAAGATGGTAAACTGGATTGCCAGAGATTTAGGGGCAACAACATTAATATACCAGAACCTATCCGATATGGTTAAGGCTATTGGCTTACCTAAGGATAAGCTCTGTCTTTATTGTTGGACAGGGAGGCATCCGTGAAAAGGATAACTTATAAGAAGTCCGGCGTTGATATATCCGGCGCCAACGTATTCAAGTCTAAAATAAAAAACATAGTAAGGAAGTCATTCCGCAATGAGGTTTTGGCTGATATCGGAGGTTTCGGCAGTTTTTTTGAGCTGGATAAAAAAGGTTATAGAAACCCGGTTTTGGTTTCTTCAAGCGATGGGGTAGGGACAAAGCTTAAGATAGCCGGGTTAATTAATAAGCATGATACTGTGGGTATTGACGCTGTGGCAATGAATGTTAACGATATACTTTGCACCGGAGCTAAGCCTTTATTTTTCCTGGATTATATTGCCTATAGCAAGGTTAAAGAAAATACCCTTATAGATGTAGTAAGGGGGATTAACCGGGGGTGTATTGAATCGGGCTGTTCTTTAATCGGCGGGGAAACCGCCCAAATGCCGGGAATGTACAGGGAGGGTGAATACGACATTGCCGGTTTCTGCGTAGGGGTGGTAGAAAAAGATGCGATCATCAATGGCTCAGGAATATCCTCAAAAGATCTAGTGATTGGGCTTGAATCAAGCGGATTGCATTCTAATGGTTATTCTTTGGTGAGGAAGGCATTGTCAGCGGGTGAATTAAGGCGCATGGGCAAGGAATTGATAAGGCCTACGCGAATCTATGTTAAGCCAATATTAAGCCTGTTGCAGCCCTCAGGCAGTAAGCCGGGTATTACCGGCATAGCCAATATAACCGGCGGGGCATTCTATGATAAAATATCCCGTATCCTTCCGGATGGCTTAGATGTTGTTATTGATAAGAATTCATGGGTTGTACCGAGAATATTCCGTTTAATTCAGAATAAGGGAAATATTGAAGATAGGGAAATGTACCATACCCTTAACATGGGGATAGGGATGGTTATAATAGCAAGGCCTCAATCGGCGGCTACTATAATTAGTAAGCTTTCCGCATCCGGGATAAGGTCTTGGGTTATCGGAGAGGTTAAGCCGGGGGGCAAATCGGTAGAGATAAAATAGGAGGTGGATATGGGTATATTTGGATTTCTAATTATTTTTTCGATAATTATTTTCTTTATGGGGATAAGAATTGTGCGTCCCACGCACAGGGGGTTAATTGAGAGATTAGGCAAATATAACCGTTTTGCCGAGGCAGGTTTTCACTGGATTATACCGATCATTGAGAATTTATACCAGGTGAATGTAACTGAGCAGATGGTTGATGCCGAACCCCAGGAGATTATCACTAATGATAATTTGAACGCTAGGGTAGACGCACAGGTTTATTTTAAGGTCAAGTCGGATGAGGCAAGCGTTAAAAGCTCGCAATACAATGTTAATAATTATCAGTGGCAGATTGTAAATTTGGCGCGTACAACCTTAAGGAATATTATCGGTACGCTTACTTTAAAATCTGCAAATAGCGAAAGAGGTAAGATTAATGCCGAACTGCATAGGACCTTGTGCGATGAAACTATAAGCTGGGGCTTAGAGATTGTTAGGACAGAGCTGAAAGAGATAGATCCTCCCAAAGATGTCCAGGAAACCATGAATAAGGTTGTAAAAGCGGAAAACGAAAAGATCTCCGCTATAGATTTTGCAACTGCCACCGAGACTGCCGCTGACGGGCAGAAGAGGGCCGAGATTAAGAAAGCCGAAGGTATTAAGCAGGCGCGTATTTTAGAGGCCCAGGGTGAGGCTGAGGCGATAAAGTTAGTTAATGAAGCTGCGGAAAAGTATTTTATCGGCAATGCCCAGGTTTTAAGAAAGCTTGAGGCGGTTGAGAAATCCCTGGTCAATAATGCCAAGATTGTGATTCCGGCTAATACTGAGTTAGTTAATGTAATCGGAGAAATGGCCGGTTTTTTACCGATAAAGAGCAGAGAAGATAAAACGGTTAAATAAATTCTGCTGGTATTATCTATGAATTCAACTATGCGGGTATTGGTTATAGGTTCTGGAGGCAGAGAGCATGCCCTCTGCTGGAAGATTGCGCAGTCGCCCTTAGTAGATAAAATATTCTGTGCCCCCGGTAACGGCGGAATAGCGCAGGTCGCAGAGTGCTTAGATATAAAGGCTGATGATGTAGCAGGCCTTCTTGATTTTGCAAAGAGGGAAAAGATCGATCTTACGGTAGTCGGCCCTGAAGCTGCTCTCTCCTTAGGCATTGTCGATGAATTCTCAAAATACAAACTTAGGATATTTGGCCCTTCAAAAGCAGCAGCCCTTCTGGAGGCAAGCAAAGTTTTCTCAAAGAAGCTGATGGCTAAATATAATATTCCTACCGCATCATTTAAGGTTTTTGATAACCCTGGCGAAGCAAAAGAGTATATTAAAAATATAGGCGCACCTTGCGTTGTTAAGGCTGACGGGTTGGCAGCAGGCAAGGGTGTGGTGGTGGCTAAAACAATAGATGAGGCAGAGAAGGCGGTATCTTTGATGATGGAGGATAAAGTATTCAAGGATGCCGGCAGCAAAATAATTATTGAGGAATGTTTAGAAGGGGAGGAGGCCTCAATTTTGGTTATTACCGATTCAAGGGATGTGGCTGTTTTGGCCTCTGCCCAGGACCATAAAAGAATTTTCGATAATGATGCGGGTCCGAATACGGGAGGAATGGGGGTTTATTCTCCGGCTTCCATTGTAACGCCCGGATTACTTAATGATGTCTTAGATAAGATTATTTATCCTGCTATTCGAGGTTTGCATAAGGAGGGCATTGACTATCGCGGGGTTTTGTATGCGGGAGTAATGATTACCAAAAGTGGCCCTAAGGCATTAGAGTTTAATGTGCGTTTTGGTGATCCCGAGACGCAGGCTATTCTGCCAAGATTAAAATCAGATCTGGTTGAGGTAATGTTGGCCGTATCAGAAGGAAAGCTGGTAAAGGTAAAAAACCTAGATTGGGATAACCGTGCATGCGTATGCGTAGTCTTGGCTTCTAAGGGCTACCCCGGAGACTATGAAAAGGATAAGGAGATTTACGGGCTTGATGAAGCTGTACAAATTAAAGATATTGCTGTTTTTCATGCCGGAACAAAATTAAGGAAAATAAATGATATCGGACAAAAGGCAGAATTGGAATACCTTACTTCCGCAGGAAGGGTCCTTGGCGTTGTGGGATTGGGCGATACCATAAAGGATGCCATTGATAATGTTTACCAGGCTGTTGAGAAGATAAGCTTTGAAGGCATGCATTACCGCAGGGATATAGGTAAAAGAGCATTGATAGCAGCAAGGAGGGGATTATGAGTAAGGTCAGTATAATTATGGGCAGCCAATCGGACCTGGATACGGTTAATGAGGCGATAAGTGTGTTGAGACACTTTAAGGTCCCTTTTGAAGCAAAGGTTTTATCCGCCCACCGGACGCCAAAAGAATTATCGAAATATGTTGAGCAAGCACCTAAGAGGGGGATAAAGGTTTTTATTGCCGCTGCCGGTATGTCTGCGGCTTTACCCGGTGTTGTCGCAGCTCATACAATGCTTCCGGTAATCGGTATTCCGATTGAAAGCGGCAACCTTAAAGGCCTGGATGCGCTTTTGTCTATTGCGCAGATGCCTCCCGGGATCCCGGTAGGATGCATGAGTATAGGCAAGGCAGGCGCAAAAAATGCAGCTATTTTTGCAGTTACTATAATCGCCGTAAATGATAAAAAGGCGGCTAAGCGATTAAGCGATTACAGGTTGGATATGCGCCATAAGATAACCAATTCTAAGATTAAGTTATGAGTGAAACAAAAATAGTAAGTATCTCTCCCGGACAGATAAAGGAAGATTGCATACGTGAGGCGGCGCATATTTTAAACTCCGGAGGATTGGTTATATTCCCTACCGAAACTGTTTATGGCGTTGGTGCTAGTTTATTTAACCAAAAGGCAGTGGAGAGGCTTTACGATATTAAGAAACGCCCTAAGGATAAACCATTTTCAATTCATATAGCAAAAAAGGAAAAGGTTGATGAATTTGCCTTTGGTGTGCCGGTTGCCGCGTATAAGCTTATGGATAAGTTTTGGCCCGGGCCTTTAACCTTAGTCCTTAAGACGATTAAGGGTTCAACCGTTGGTTTACGCATGCCGGATAATGAAATTGCTTTAAAGATTATTTCCCAGACGAATGACCCTGTAGTTTTGCCCTCGGCCAACTTATCCGGGAGCCCAGCGCCGGTGGATTTTAAGCAGGCGATAAAGGATTTAGCTGGATTAGTGGATCTTGCAATTGATGCAGGAGAGACTAGGCTTGGGGTGGAATCTTCGATCGTGGATTTTAGCAAGGGAAAGCCCGATTTTTTAAGGGCGGGTGCGATAAAAAAGGAAGATTTAGAGTCTACCATAGCTAAGAAGAATGTGCTTTTTATATGTACTGGTAATTCCTGTCGTTCGGTTATGGCTGAGGCAGTATTGAAGAAAATAATTAAGGATAAGAAACGGGATGATCTAGAGGCCTCTTCTGCGGGCATTATGATGTTATCCGGGCTTTTCGCATCTTCGGGTACACAGGAGGCCTTAGCTAAAGAAGGCATAGATGTCTCCGGGCATCTTTCCCGGAAGGTGACCAGGGATATGGCAAGGAGGTCTGATTTAATCCTGGTTATGGAAAGAATGCATGAGGAGGCTATCCTGCGAATTGCCCCGGAAGTTAAAAATAGGGTGTTTTTATTAAAGGAATTTGCTAAAATAAATAGCCGGTCTTTGGAGATCCCCGACCCAATAGGAAAATCTTTAGATTTTTATGAAAAGACACTTGCCTCTATTAAAGAGGCTGTAGAAAGGGTGAGTAATCTTATATGAAAGAGATACTTATTGCTTCTGACCATGGTGGTTTTGGTTTAAAGGAAGAGATAAAATGCTTCCTTGAGAGAAAGGGCTTAAGGGTTAAGGATTTAGGCCCCTATAGCGACGGGAGATGCGATTATACTAAGTATGCCGCTTATCTTTCAAGTGAAATATCCACCGGGGCATTCAAAAGAGGCATCCTTATCTGCAAGAGCGGAATAGGAAATTCAATTGTTGCTAATAGGTTCCCTGCGGTTCGGGCGGCTTTATGCCATAATTTGAAGACAGCCAGGCTTTCCAGGGAGCACAATGATAGCAATGTCCTTGTATTGGGCTCTATGTTTGTTAAGCCGCTACTTGCCAAGAAAATGGTTTATGCATGGTTAAATACTGAGTTTCAGGGCGGAAGGCATCAAAAAAGGCTGAATCAAATTAGAAATATCGAGAAAAGAATAAAGGAGAAATAAAAGTGAAAGAGCTTAAAGTCGTTGACCCCCAGGTTTATTCTGCTATTAAGAAAGAGCTAAAAAGGCAAGAGGAGAATTTAGAGCTTATCGCTTCGGAAAATTTTACCTCTATAGCGGTACTTAAAGCGCAGGGTTCGGTTTTGACCAATAAGTATGCCGAAGGCTATCCTTCTCGGCGCTGGTACGGAGGATGCGAACATGTAGATGAGGTTGAGAGCCTGGCTATCGAAAGGGTTAAAAAAATATTTAAGGCAGAATATGCCAATGTCCAGCCGCATTCAGGTTCGCAGGCGAATATGGCAGTTTATTTTACCCTTCTTTCCTTAGGGGATACTGTCTTGGCAATGGATTTATCTGCAGGAGGGCATTTAACTCACGGGCATGCGTTGAATTTCTCGGGTATGTTTTATAAAATAATCGGTTACGGAGTCGACCCTAAAACCGAAATGTTAGATTATAATTTGATTAAGGATTTAGCCATAAAGCATAAGCCGAAGATGATCTTGGCCGGGGCCTCTGCCTACCCACGGGTTATCGATTTTAAGGCCTTCAGGGAGATCTGCGATAAGGTAGGCGCTTATCTGTTTGTAGATATGGCTCATATTGCCGGATTGGTGGCAGCGGGTATACATCCTTCTCCTGTGCCTTATGCAGACGTGGTCACTTCTACGACACACAAGACATTACGTGGCCCCAGGGGAGGATTTATATTATGCAGAAATGAATTTGCAAAAAAGATTGATTCGCGGATATTCCCCGGCATTCAAGGCGGGCCTCTGATGCATACTATTGCAGCTAAGGCAGTGGCATTCAAAGAGGCAATGAGCCCTGGTTTTACATCTTATCAGAGGCAGATTGTCAAAAATGCAAAAGAGCTTGCCAGTGCGTTATCAAAATATGATTTCCGCATAGTCTCAGGCGGGACTGATACGCATTTAATGCTTGTAGATTTAACAGCCAGAAATATTACCGGTAAAGAGGCCTCTTCTCTTTTAGGAGATGTGAATATAACGGTAAATAAAAACCTTATTCCTTTTGATAAATTGGCTGCAGGGATAACTAGCGGTATTAGGGTCGGTACGCCCGCGGTAACCACGCGCGGCTTCAAGGAGCCTCAAATGAGGAAAATAGCGCAGTTTATAAATGATGCGGTGGAATCCAAGGATGATGCAGCTAAGTTATTAAAGATTAAGAAAGAGGTAGTGGCTTTGGCAGGGAAATTTCCTTTATATAAAAAGGTTATAAAATGGTAAATACTAAGAATAAAAAGGCTATTATACGCCCTAGCTGGGATGAATATTTCATGGAGATGGCGAAGTTGGTGGCGAAAAGATCAACCTGCCTGCGCCGTAGCGTGGGCGCGGTTTTGGTAAAGGATAAAAGGATATTGGCAACCGGTTATAATGGCGCGCCAAGAGGCCTTAAGCACTGTATCGATATAGGGTGTATGCGCCAGAAATTAAGAATACCCTCCGGGCAGCGCCATGAATTGTGCAGGGCCTTGCATGCAGAGCAGAATGCCTTAATTCAGGCTTCATTGTACGGTATAAGCGTTGAGGGGAGCCTGCTTTATGCTACAAATCAGCCTTGTGTTATTTGCGCAAAAATGTTGATTAATGCAGGTATCAAAGAGATCATTATCGGCGAAGGCTATCCCGATAAAATGGCCATGGATTTCTTGAGGCAGGCAGGAATAAGGGTGAGAAGAATATGAAGTGCCCCTATTGCAGCTATAAAGAAGATAAGGTGGTTGATTCCAGGGGTACGGCTGAAGAGTCAGCGGTTAGGCGCAGGCGCGAGTGCTTAAAATGCGGAAAAAGATTTACTACCTATGAGTATATTGAAGAAGTTTCGCTGATGGTTATTAAGAAAGACGGCCGGCGGGAGCCCTTTGACCGTAAGAAAGTCTTAGCCGGGATAATCCGCGCTTGTGAAAAACGCCCTATAAGCATCGAAAAGATGGAGGAGATTGTTATCCAGGTGGAGCGTTCGATACAGAAGAAATCAGACCGCGAGGTATCTGCAAGCCGTATCGGAGAACTGGTTATGGAGAGGTTGAAAAGCTTGGATGATGTGGCTTATGTGCGCTTTGCTTCGGTATACCGTCAATTTAAAGATGTCGGTCAGTTTATGGTAGAACTGAAAGATATTTTAGGCAAAGACAAAAAGCCTCTTTCCCCTGCAAGCAGAAAGAGGCAGAGGGGTTAATATGGTTGAGATGGAGCTGAACAAAATCGTCATTGACGAAAAAAGGCACGATCAGCTTATTGTATTAAAAGAAAAAAACGGTGAAAGGACATTGCCTATTGTTATCGGTTTAGCAGAGGCCTCGGCGATAAAACTTAAAATCAGCGGTTTCCAGCCGCAAAGGCCCTTAACCCATGATCTCCTGCATGAAACCATTAAATACCTAGAAGCAAATATTGAGAAGATTATTATTGATAGGTTAGAGGAAAGTACTTTTCATGCAAAAATAGTCTTAAAAACTTCTCTGGGGGTTGAGAAGGTTATTGATGCCCGCCCATCGGACAGTGTTGCCCTGGCAGTAAGGGCCCAAGCGCCCATCTTTGTAGAAGATGATATCATTAAACAGTCTGAGATATTTAATAAATAGGCAATTTTTATCCGTTTAGGCTTGCCAAAATCATTCCAATTGAATTATGAGATTAAACCTTAAATTTATTCCTTACGACAGAAGATTACTTAAGGCCATCTATTCTTTTTCCCAAGATAGAAAGTCAGACCTTTATTTAGTTGGAGGAGCCTTACGTGATTGTATATTGGCTAGAGATAAGGATAATCCCGATTATGATTTTGCCATAAAGAAGAATGCGATAAGTTTTGGCAGGGCATTGGCAAAGAAACTCAAATGCGCCTTTGTGGTTTTAGATAAAGAACACGGTTCCTGCCGTTTAGTTAAAAAATATAAAGATAAGATTTACACCTTTGATTTTACGGATTTTCGCGGTAAGGATATAGGAGATGATCTTAAACATCGTGATTTTACTATTAATGCGATAGCCCTGAATTTAAAGAATAGTTTAAGCGGCAGTGATTTTAGCTTTACCTTGATAGATCCGCAGGGAGGCGTCTTAGATATTAAGAATAAGCTGATTAGGATGGTAGGCAGTGAAGCATTTGCCGAGGATCCTTTAAGGATATTGCGTGCTTTTGTTTTTTCTTCATCATTGGGGTTTGCAATTGACAAAGGGACATTGAAAGCGGCAAAGTTAAACAAAGAAAAGCTTACTTTGGTGTCGGCAGAGCGTATTCGCGAAGAACTTTTTAAAATATTTGCTACCCCCAGGGCTTATGATTGTCTTATTGCCTTAGATAAGATAAAAGCGTTGGATATCATATTTCCCGAAATCAAGAAAATGCGCAGGATAGGTCAGGGGCCTTACCACCATCTTGATGTTTGGCAGCATACCCTGGAAACAGTTAAGCAGCTGGAAGTTGTTTTTGAAGAAAACAAGGATGAGGATATTAAGGCTTATCTTGAGACTGCTATTTCTTCTGATAGGAGGCGTAAGGCGATTCTAAAATTCGGAGCATTTTTGCATGACTTCGGCAAGCCTAAAACTTTACGCAAAGATAAAGGCAGGACTACATTCCACGGACATGAACGTGTTGGCCTGAGGATTGCCGAGGAAATAGGCAGAAGAATTAAGCTCTCTAATGATGAATTGAATTCTTTGCGTAAAATTGTCCTTTGGCATCTTCGCCCCGGATATCTGGCAGATTCCAAGAATCCTACGGCAAGGGCTAAATTCCGGTTTTTCCGCGATGCAGGGGTTGAGTCATTAGGAATACTTTTATTATCCCTGGCTGATCAGCGCTCAACTAAGGGCCCGTTCACTACATTTAAAACCCGGCAGCAGCATGAGAAGGTCGTGGCAAGCCTTATAAAAGAGCACCTGATGAAGGGTAAAGAAAAAAAGCAAGCGCGCCTGCTTAACGGCGATGAGGTAATGAAAAGGTTTAAATTACCGCCTTCTCCTTTAGTCGGAAGGGTTTTATCTTTAATCGAAGAGCTGCAGGCAATCGGCAAGATTAAGAATAAAGAAGAAGCCTTTAAGTCCGCAGCAAAAGTTATCAGGGCCAAATGAAAAAAACAATACTTATTATTTTAGTCTGCCTCATTATATTATCTAGCGCAGGAATAATTTATCTTAATAATGTGGTCTTGCCCAGTACAGCCAAAAGCTTTATTATTAAGGCAATCGAAGACTCAACTCAGAAAAAAGCCAGTTTAAGTTCGGTAAAGATCAATATATTTAAAGGCATAGTCTTAAGAGATCTTATTATTTATGATCAAGAAGAGGAGCTCATAAATATTAAGGAGGCCTCATGTATATTTTGGTTTTGGGGCCTTATGCATAAGAAGATCGTAATTCCCTCCGTTACCCTTGACTCTGCGCGTTTATTGCTTAAGAGGCGCAATGACAATAGTTTTAATTTAACGGAATTATTCCTCGCCAAAAAGGACAATCCTATTGTCCTAAAGCCGGGGGACCACCCGGCCACTAAAGATTATAAGGAAAGGCCTTCATCCGGTTTTACTTTGGAGGTTTATAAGATTAAAGTAATAGACTCAGAAATAAACTTTAGGGATAACAGCTTTGTCGAGCCTTTTACGCAAGATCTGAATAACGTAGATATTGTAATTTATCTCTCATTCCCTAATTCTTTGAAGTTTAAGGCCTCTATGCAACTGCAGGGTAATTTAAAGCCCAACATCTATTTGAACGGGGAATTTAAGTTCCCTCAACAGGAACTAAAAGCAAATATCCTGGCTAAGAATATCAAGCCGGGAGAATTTAATGTATATTTGCAGCCGGCAGGCGTTATCTTAGGGGGAGGGGTAGTAGATACATCTGTTTCTTTAGGCCTTAAGGACAGTATCATGAACTTTGATTGTCAGGCTAAGTTAGCTAAAATGGATTTGAGTAATGCTAAGGGATCAGTTAACTTTAATGCTCAGGTTAATGCAAATATAAAATATTTAATCGAAGGGGGTAGGGTTGAATATTCAGGAAATTCATTATTCAGCGATACCGTATTATCGGTGACTGATTTTATAGAGCCAGTCAATATAGAAAAAGCTACAGTTTACTTTAACAATGAAGGCTTGTATTGCGATGATGTCCTTGCCAGGCTTTGGGACTTGCCGATAAAGGCAAGGATAAAGTTAGTTAATTTTAATAACCCGCAATTTAATATAGGCTTATTTTCGGATTTTGATCTGTCCCTTGCCCGCGATTTATTAAAGAGTAAGTTTAATCTTGCTCTTCCTTTTAAGGTAAAGGGCAAGGCCAGCCTGGCATTAGATATTTCAGCGGATAGCATAAATACTAAGCCGATTAATTTAGGCGGGTACCTGGATATTCAGGGCGCTTCCTTAAAACCGGATAATATGGAAGCTTCGGTTGAAGATATAGAAGGCAGGCTGGAATTCTCTTCTGATCAGGCCAGGGCGAAGGATTTGTTTTTTAAATACCAGTCTATCCCCTGTAAGTTATCATTTTTAGTAAATGATTTTAAGTCCCCGCGGGTAACCCTGGAGGCTGCTTCGGAAGAAATTCTGGTTAAATCCGATTTCAATGTAAACAAAACAATTATTCAGATTAACAGCCTATCCGGCAGGTACCTTAATTCAGAGCTTCAGGTTTTAGGCAGCTTTAATACCTTGAACTCTGAGGCGGATATTTCAGGCGCTTTAGCAATTAATCTCGAAGACCTAAATAAGCCGTTGGTAAAATTTAAAGATCAGTTAGATAAAATTAATCCTAAGGGAAAGGCGCAGGTTAAATTCAGCCTTAAAGGGGATACCAGGGATATTAAGGGCTGCGCAATAGAGGCCAGGCTTGTAAGCCCTCAGGTTGTCCTCTATGGGTTAAGGCAGGAGGAGGTTTCTGGTTATTACCGGCAGCAATACGGTGTAGGGGAGGTTCCGTTTTTAAATTTTTCTTTTTACTCAGGCGAGGTTAAATTTTCTGCCCGGGCTAATTTAAAATCTGACAACCTGCCTTACGCGCTTAATTTATCCCTGCAGGGGGTTAAGATTGAGGAGGTTAAATTAGATACCCCAGCCAGCAAGAAAGATATAGCCGGAATTATTAACTCAGAGGTGAAGATAAACGGTTTCTCTAGCGACCTATCTAAGATTACCGGCGTGGGATCGGTGGATATCACTAAGGGTAAGCTATGGGAGTTGGACCTCTTCAAGGGTATGGGCAAATTATTGTTTGCCAAGGATTTTGCCTATATAATCTTCCATGAAGGCTCTTGTGATTTTTCTGTGCAGGATAAGAATATTTTTACAAATAACCTCATGCTTAAGAGCAATATGGCTAATTTGTCCGGAAAGGCCAGGATAGGTTTTGATAGTTCTCTGGAGGCCTACTTAAACGTTGATATCATAGATGAGCTTGTGCCTTTAACCGGCAGCTTTAAGGATGTTACTACTGCCGTTATCGGAAGCTCCGGAAAGTTTGCTACTATTAACATAACCGGTACGCTTAAAGAGCCAAAATATAAATTTAAGCCAGTGGTTGAAAATATTATCAAAGGGATAACAGACACCCTAAAGCAGGTTATCCGTAAACGTCAGGATCTTAATTAACCTTTATTACAATTAATCTGTGGGAAAGACTAAAATAGCCTGTTTTTGTATATTCTGTTTTTTAATTTATTCTTTTGTTTTTGCCGCCGATTATAAAAGAGGGGGTAACAAGGAAGATTTAATCCCTTCTTACCGCCAGAGGCTGGGTGAACTTGTTACTTATGAGGCAGAGGAAGAAGAATTCTTGAATGAATGGGATAGCTATATAAAGTATATGCCCTCACGGGGAGCTAAGGGAGTATCCGGGGGAGTAAGCATAACTCAGGCTGCATCAGAGTACAGTTATGATTTAAAGATAGGAGGCAAGTTACCTCTCCAGCTGGGGGTAGCCACTAAGTATACCGGAATAAATAATACAACCGCAGTAAAGCTTCCTTCCAGTCTAACCTTTGTTGTTTTTGGCGCGGAGGTCACCCTCCCGCTTTTTAATTTTAATAATAGCTATTTTCGCATCAATCTCGAGCCTTCTTTTTTCGGTTCAAAATGGAATTTCCGCAATTCAAATTTCCGTTTTCTTTCCCAGTATTTTATTATTTCCCAGCCTAATGAATTTCTTACCCTGCTTTTGGGTGTAGCGGTTTTCCCGGATTTCGAGGATGAGGTTTGCCCCATAATCGGCTTCATCTATAAACCGAATGATAAATTGAGTTTTAATATTGTTCCTAAGAATCCCAACATAACTTATTCCGTTAATAGCAAGCTAGATATCTTTATCGAAGGGGATATGGCCTTTGGTGAATATGAGGTAGATAAAGACAATTTAAAGAACGCAGTCTTAAAATATAAAGAGACCACGCTTGGCCTGGGATTCCAGTATAATATAAATAAAAACATGCAGTTTTTATTCTCGAGCGGAGGCGTATTTGACCGCTATATAAAATACCGGGATGATTCAGGAAAGGTGAGCATAAAAAACGGAGCTTATATAAATTGCCAGTTTCAGATAAAGATATAATGGCCATTAAGGCGGTTGCCTTAATCCAAAAGCAGGCGCGCAAGTTCAGAGTCCCTTCGGTAACCCAAATCTCATTATTAAATAATCCTTATAAAGTTTTGATTTCTTGCATCCTCTCTTTGCGTACCAAGGATAAAACTACCATTGAGGCTTCCAAGAGGTTATTTAGGGTTGCAGATGACCCTTGGGCTATGGTAAAATTGTCATCAGGAAGAATTGAAAAGGCTATATTCCCTGTGGGATTCTATCGCAATAAAGCAAAGGTTATTCTGGGGTTGAGCCGTAAGATTATTAATAATTTCCAAGGGAAGGTTCCTGAGAGGATTGAAGATTTACTAAGTTTTAAGGGGGTGGGCAGAAAGACTGCTAATTTGGTGCTGGGGTTAGGCTTCGGGATCCCTGCTATTTGTGTAGATACGCATGTGCATAGGATCTCTAACCGCCTGGGCTGGGTTAAAACAAATAAACCCGAGGAAACAGAGATGGCGCTTAGGGCAGTTTTCCCAGAAAGATTTTGGATAGGCCTAAATACTACATTAGTTGCTTTTGGGCAAAATTTATGCCTTCCGGTTTCTCCGCTATGCAGCATTTGCGATGCGGTTTGCCTTTGTAAGAGGTTAGGCGTAGAGAAATCCCGCTGATAGAAAGGAAACTTATGAAAGAGATCAAGATTGTTTTGAAGGAAAAAGATATGCCGCGAAAATGGTATAATTTGGCAGCAGATTTGCCGGGGATAATCGAACCTGCGCTTGGCCCTGACGGCAAACCTCTTACCCCGGATATGCTGGCTAAGGTATTTCCGATGAATTTAATTGAGCAGGAGGCTTCTCTCAAGAGATGGATTGATATACCCGAAGAGATCCTTAAGATTTTACTACGCTGGAGGCCGGCGCCTTTGCGCCGGGCGGTTTATTTGGAGGAGTACCTAAAGACCCCGGCAAGGATTTATTATAAGGATGAATCTTTAAGCCCAGCCGGGTCGCATAAGCCTAATACTGCCGTTGCGCAAGCTTGGTACAACAAGCAGTTTGGCATAAAGAAACTTACTACGGAAACCGGGGCAGGGCAGTGGGGGAGTGCTTTGGCCTTTGCCTGCAATATCATTGGGCTTGAGTGTAAGGTTTACATGGTGCGTATCAGTTTTGACCAGAAACCGCTGCGTAAAATCATGATGCAGGTATGGGGCGCTAAGTGCGTGGCCAGCCCAAGCAATGAAACTTCTTGCGGCAGGGCAATATTAAGCAAGATGCCCAATACCCCGGGAAGTTTAGGTATGGCTATAAGTGAGGCTGTTGAAGAAGCGGTTAGGGATAAAACCGGCAAGACCCGTTATTCTTTGGGAAGTGTTTTAAATCATGTTCTTTTGCATCAGACCATAATGGGGTTAGAATCCAAGAAGCAGTTAAGGCTGGCGGGAGAAAAGAAGCCCGACATTATTATCGGCTGTGTAGGAGGAGGAAGCAATTTTGCCGGGTTGGCTTTTCCTTTTCTTTATGATAAGATCCACGGAGATAAAATAAAAATTATTCCGGTTGAGCCTACGGCATGCCCAACGATGACAAGGGGGCCGTTTGCTTATGATTACGGAGATACCGCAGGAATGACTCCGCTCCTACCTATGTTTACCCTGGGGCATAATTTTGTCCCTGAGCCTATACATGCCGGAGGTTTACGATATCACGGCATGGCGCCTTTAGTAAGCCATGCCATTAGAGAGGGCCTGCTTCAGCCGCGCGCTTATGATCAGGTGAAGTGCTATAATTCTGCTTTTATCTGGGCAAAGACAGAAGGTACTATACCTGCTCCTGAAACTTCGCATGCTATTGCCTGCGTTATTGATGAAGCCCTTAAGGCTAAGAAAGAGGGGAAGAAGAAAGTTATACTTTTTAGTTATAGCGGGCATGGACTGATGGACTTGATGGGTTACGAAAAGTTCTTAAGCGGTAAATTATCCAAATACCATCTTTCCGAGAGCGATTTAAAGGCGTCTTTAGAGTCAATAAAAAAATTCCCGAAAATCAAAATACGCAAAAAAACTCGACTATGAAAATTATATTGCGGCTGTATTTTTTAGCGGTTTTCTTAAATTTATTTTTATCTTCTGCCAAGGCAGATATAATTAAGCTTAAAAGCGGAAGGAGCGTGGAGGGGATTATTAATAGTGAGGATGAACAGTTTGTGGGGCTTGAGATTGACGCGGGAGTAGTTAAATTTGCAAAAAGCCAGATTTTGGATATCTTAAGGTCTTCTGCTGCTGAACGTAATTCTTTACGGGAAAATTGGCAGAGAAAAAAGGCAGATTTTAACAAGAAGTTGGTTAATAAAAAAAACGAGGAGGAAGGCAGGCCGAAGGAATTGGGTTTCTCCTATGATGCCAAGGGGATAATCGTAAGGGTGATATTGAATAATAAGGTTGAAACGACTATGGTGCTTGATACCGGCGCCTCGCTGATTCTTTTGACAAGGGGAGTTGCCAAGAATCTGGGTATTAATTTAGATAGGCTTAAGCCTGACACCAGGATAAGGGTAGCAGATGGCAGGACGGTTGAGGCCTCCCGCATTGTTTTAAATAATGTGAGGGTAGAAGGGTGTGAGGCTAATAATGTCGATGCCGTTGTGCTTATGGCGGACAGGGGAGATTTTGGATTTCGAGACGGCCTCCTGGGTATGTCTTTTTTGAAGAATTTCAACTTTAAGATCGACCATAAAGAGAAAAAACTAATTTTGGAGAAAATAAAATGAAAAGTTATACGGAGTATCTTATTTTTAATACCCTTAAGCGGCAGGAATTCCTTAATATTACCGAAGATGTAGAAGGTGCAGTAAAGAAAAGCGGGATTAAAGATGGTTTATGCCTGGTTAATGCCATGCATATTACAGCTTCGGTTTTTATTAATGATGACGAAAGCGGATTGCATAAAGATTTTGCTGCCTGGGTTGAGAAACTAGCACCCTACGGAAAAGATAGGTATCAGCATAATTTAACCGGGGAGGACAATGGGGATGCGCATTTAAAGAGGACCATCATGGGTAGGGAGGTAGTTTGCGCAGTCACCGGCGGTAAGCTGGATTTTGGTCCGTGGGAACAGGTATTCTACGGTGAATTTGACGGCCAGCGCAAAAAAAGGGTGCTGGTTAAGATTATAGGCGATTAAATGTTAACGGCGAGGAATTATTATGAAGATTAAAGATACTGAGATTAAGGTTATAGCTGGAGATATTACTGATTTTAAGGCTGATGCCATTGTTAATGCCGCAAATAATAAAGGTTTGATGGGAGGGGGCGTTGCGGGGGCGATAAAGAAAAAGGGCGGTGAGGCTATTGAAGATGAGGCGGTTAAAAAATGCCCCGTAAATATAGGGGAGGCGATCTTTACTTCCGCCGGAAGCCTAAGGGCTAAATATGTTATTCATGCTGCAACTATGGGGATGGATTTTAAGACCGATGAGGTAAAAATACGCGATGCCTGCAGGAACTCTTTAAGGGTTGCTGATGAGCTGGGCGTTGAGTCGGTTGTCTTTCCGGCGCTTGGATGCGGGGTAGGAGGGTTTTCCTTATTGGCCTCGGCTAAAATAATGGCACAAGAGATTTGGCGCTATCTGAGAGAAGAAAGATCTAACCTTAAGGAAATATCCTTTTGTCTTTACAGCAAAGAGGCTTATGAGGTTTTTGATAAAGGGGTTATAAAATATCTTGAGCATATATTATACAAGCTGCAAAACGGACCCTTTACTACGGTTGATGCTATTATTGAAGTTTCTGCCTCTTTGGCAGACAAGGGAGGCGGTATAGTTATAATCCAAAGAAGCAATCCTCCTTTTGGATGGGCCCTTCCCGGAGGATTTGTCGATTACGGCGAGAGCCTTGAAGCGGCGGTGGTAAGAGAGGCTAAGGAGGAGACCGGGCTGGATATAGTTGATCTAAAACAATTGCATACTTATTCCAACCCTAAGCGGGATCCCCGCTTTCATACTATTGGCACGGTTTTCTCGGCTAAGGCAAAGGGAAGTCCAAAGGCGGGGGATGATGCAGCAGCCTTAAAGGTCATAAGCTTAAAAGATATTGAAGGATACGATTTTGCTTTTGATCATAAAGAAATTCTAATCGATTATTTAAAATCTATTAAAGTTTAGCCTTCGCGCAGCTGCCTTTCGGCATCTATCACATCGCGGTTAATTACGCGTATGGTTTCCTTAATCTTATCCTTTAATATGTAGGAGGCTACTTTTGCCTCAGAGATTTCCCGTAAGACCTGTACGCTCATCCTGAAATAGCGCACTACCTCGCCTTCATCAGTATCGCTAAAGCGTAGCATCTTGTCAAAGGTTGTCCCGCGAAGCCATGCCTCCATAGCGGTGCTTAAGTGGAAGTAGGGTATCTTGCTGAAAGGGTAAATACGGAAGCGCTGCTCCTTATTTTTAATCTTATCGTATATCTCTTCACAGATTTTCTTAGTCTGGCGGGTTGATTTTGAGAGGCTTGAAGGAATACGTTGATTCTTCCTCGGTTCGAATACTACGGCCGCGGCCACTACCCCCAATTCAAATTCATCCAGTTGTTCCAGGATCTGCTGATCATAAAGTTCGCTTAAAATTAATTCATACCCGTAAGCGGTCTTGGCAAATTGGCCCTTTTGGGTGATAGCCCCCTGGTCTATATGTCCCCAGTCTTTGAGGAGTTTTAACTTGGCCTCAATCAATCTTAAGGCCTCCTGCTGGTCATTTTTTCTGGATTGGTAGTAATGCAGGGATAAAGGGTATATTTTAAATAAATCCTCCTTATATTTCTCATATAGGTTAAGGATTGTGGCATAGGAAGTATTTAATTGGCTCTTTACTTCTTCCGGGGGGCCGTAAATAACTCTTTTAGCCTCCTCTATTCTCATCCTTTGCAGGTTAATGCGGGAATAAACAAACCCCTCTGTGTCTATCCCGCGCCTCCCGGCCCTCCCGGCCATCTGATAAAAGTCGCGGGTTTTCAAGTTACGCACATATTTTCCGTAAAATTTACGCAGTCCGTCAAAGACAACCGAGCGCGAAGGCATATTTATCCCTAAGGCGAATGTTTCGGTAGTAAAGATTACCTTCAGCAGGCGGCTGGTGAAAAGCCTTTCTATAACTTCCTTTAATGTAGGAAGCATTCCTGCATGGTGGTAGGCAATACCTTTTTCTACGAGTTGGTATAAATTCTGGGCAGTCCGGTCGGATTTTAAACCGAATTTATCGCAAAGCGAGGCGTAGAGCTGCGTAATCTTTATTTTCTCATCCTTATTTAGGAAATTTAAACTAGCTAAATCTAAGGCGAGATCTTCGGCCCGTCTCCTTCCAAAAACAAAATATATACAGGGTAGTCCTTCCCGGTCGCGGATATAATTTATGAGTCCGAATAATTTATTAGGCTTGCCTGATCCTATTCTTTTAAGCCGGTCAATTTTATCCACTACTTCATTCCCGGATTGGAAATAGAAATGCAAAGGGACAGGGCGTTTTTCTTCGATTACGGTCTTAACCGGCTTATTATGTATTGATTCTATCCAGGAGGCAAATTGTTTTATATTGGGTATAGTGGCGGAGAGGCCCAGTATATTCATCTGTTTGGGTAGGAATATAAGCGACTCTTCCCATACTGTCCCGCGTTCAGGGTTATCAATATAATGTATCTCATCAAATATCACCCAGGAGTATTTGTCTAATGAGGCTGGCTCATCGAGAATCTTATTACGCAATATCTCCGTGGTCATAATTAAAACCGGGGCAAAAGGATTTAAAGAAACATCCCCGGTTAATATCCCGATATTATCTTTAAACTGCCCCTGGAAATCCCTGAATTTTTGATTGGAGAGGGCTTTAATCGGAGCGGTATAAATTACCCCGATATCCTTTTCTAGGGCGGTTGAGATGACATGTTCGGCTATGGCGGTTTTCCCTGCGCCCGTAGGGGCAGAAACGATAACCGAATGACCCTGATTAATATGATTAATTGCTTCTTCCTGGAAATGATCGTAAACCATAAAATCATTATAGTCTAAAATCATTGATTTATCTAATAAAAATAGTAAAATGAATAAATAGGCCTTTTACCCTAGAAAGGAGTTTAGATGCGGAATCTGCTTTTTGTTTCTATTTTTGTTCTTGGGGTGTTCCTTTACCCAGGCTTTCTTCACGCAGGGGATTTGGATCCTAAGTATCACTCTAAAGAGGAATTCAGCCTCAAGATTCCTTTCGGCAGAAACTATAATTATACGAATATTTTAGTTAAAAGGGTAGTGGATGGCGACACGCTTCTTTTAGAGAGCGGGGAGAGGGTGCGTTTAATTGGGATTGATACTCCGGAGATGCATGATTCTGATAAATTAACCCGTGACTCTAAGCGTAGCGGAGTTAACGCCTCTAAGATCAGGGCTATGGGGCGCAAGTCTTATGAATTCACCAAGAAAATTCTGGAGGGTAAGAGGGTAAGCCTGGAATTTGATGTTGAGAAGTACGATAAATACAAGAGGCTGCTTGCCTATGTTTATTTAGAAGACGGGACATTTGTAAATGCGCAAATAGTGAAAGAGGGGTACGCCTCTCTTATGACATACCCCCCGAATGTAAAATATGCGGATTTGTTGCTAGGATTATATCAGGAGGCCCGCCAGAACCAGCGCGGGTTATGGAAAGACTAAGGAGGGTATTATGTTAAGATACTTAACTGCAGGCGAGTCGCACGGCAGGGCCATCGTAGCTATATTAGAAGGCATGCCGGCAGGCCTGAGAATAGATTTAAAAGCGGTAAATAGCGAGCTTAGGCGCAGGCAGCAGGGTTTTGGCCGCGGAAAGCGTATGCAGATAGAAAATGATACTGCTGAATTGCTTTCCGGGGTTAAGAATAATCTTACATTAGGCAGTCCGCTAACCTTGCTGGTAAGGAATAAGGATTTTAGCATTGAGAAGTTACATAAGGTATTATGTCCAAGGCCCGGGCATGCGGATCTTGCGGGTCTTTTGAAGTACGGTTTTAATGATATTCGTGAGGTTTTAGAACGCGCCTCAGCCAGGGGTACGGTTGCTTCCGTAGGCATAGGTGCTTTATGCAAGATTTTTTTAAGAGAGTTCAATATCGCTATATCCAGCAGGGTGTTATCTGTTGCCGGAGATGATTCTTCCGTGGGCATGAAGGCGGTGATCAGCGAGGCTATAAAGTCTAAGGATACTGTGGGGGGGATATTTGAGGTTAGGGCCTGCGGGGTTCCCGTAGGATTAGGCAGCTATGTCCAGCCTGATAAAAGGCTTGATGGGCGCCTGGCCCAGGCAATAATTTCTATTCCAGGCATTAAGGCCTTAGAATTCGGGTTGGGTTTTGGTTATGCGGTAAGTTTTGGGTCAAAGGTGCACGATCCGATATATAAGAATAAGAATAAGGGTTTCTTGCGCAAAAGTAATAATTCTGGGGGTATTGAAGGCGGGATATCAAACGGTGAAGATATAATCTTGCGCGCATGCATGAAACCGATTTGTACATTAATGAATCCGCTTGATTCGGTAAACATAAAAACCAAAAAGGCATCTAAGGCAGCTGTCGAACGTACGGATACCTGCGTGGTAAGCGCTGCCGGGGTTGTGGCAGAATCTGCCTGCGCCTATGTCCTGGTAGACCTTTTCCTGGATAAATTTGGGTCAGATTCCCTTGCGGATATAAAAAATAATTATAAAAATTACCTGAAAAGAATTAGTTAGATTTTGCTTCCTCCTTCGTCTATTAGTACGGAAGGAGGTGATAGCGATGTCTGAGGGGTTAAGTTTAAAGGTAGTTAGGCTTTACAGGTTGGGGGGAGATTCAAAGACTAAGGCCTTCTTGGATATAGCCTTAGGAGATTTTATCGTTAAGGGGCTGAAGATTATCCAAGGGCAAAAGGGGTTATTTCTGAGTATGCCTCAGGATAAGGCTAAAGACGGTAAGTGGTACAATGCCTTTTATCCTGTCACTAAAGAGGCACGGCAGGCCTTGACGGATATAGTCTTGGCTGCCTATCAAGAGTAAAATACAACAGTAGGTATAGGTAAGGGCGCCTGCCTTTGCCTATACCTTAATTAGGCAAAAGGGTATTGTAGCAATGAATAATATTTATCTGGTTGGTTTTATGGGGACCGGTAAGAGTGCGGTAGGATGTGAATTGGCCAAGAAAAAGAAATGGCGTTTTGTTGATTTAGATGAGTTGATTGAGTTGAGAGAAGGCAGATGCATAGCCGACATTTTCTCTAAGAAGGGAGAACCTTACTTCAGGCGCCTCGAGAAAAAAATATTGGCAGAGGTAGCCAAAGAAAATAAATTTATAGTCTCTTGCGGGGGCGGGGTTGTTACTAACGAAGATAATATAAGGGTGATGAAAGAGACCGGTTTTATTGTCTGCCTTAAGGCTACGCCTGCCGTTATCCTCAGGAGGACAAAGCAAATGGCTGGATGCCGGCCATTGCTTAATGTCAATAATCCAAAAGAAAGAATAGGGCTTTTGCTTAAATTACGGGCCCCTTATTATGCCAAAGCGCATAAATCAATAAATACATCCAGGCTTTCCGTTGCTGAAGTGGCGGATGAGGTTATAAAATTAATTAAAAGATGAACAAACTCGAAGCTTTGGTTGCCCTGAATAAGGTCGGCGGGATAGGCAGCGTTAAGCTTAATAAGCTGATTGAGTATTTTCAAAGCCCCGAGGGTGTTTTACGCGCCCCTTACGAAAGGCTCTCGTCGGTTCTTGGCATAAAAGATAGATCTGCCGAAAGAATTGTTTCTTTGGGTAAAGAAGGCGTAAAAGAAGAATTGCTCTCTGCCGAGAAGATGGGGCTTAAGATTCTGACGATTGAGGATAAGGATTTTCCCCGTAATCTTAAAAGTATACCTTCCTGCCCGCTTGTACTTTATGTAAAAGGTGAATTAAGGCCTGAGGATAATTTTTCTATTGGTATTGTAGGCTCACGCAGGGCTTCTTTTTACGGATTAACCCAGGCCCAGGAATTTGCCTTTGGTTTAGCTAACCAGGGATTTACCGTTATATCGGGTATGGCCCGCGGGATAGATACTTATAGCCACAGGGGGGCGTTAAAGGCGGGTAAACGCACCATTGCCGTAATCGGAAGCGGTTTTAATTATTTATACCCTGAAGAGAATAGAAACTTAGCCCAGGAGATCTCTGAAAACGGGGCAGTAATCTCCGAGTTTCCCTTGGATGCCAAGCCCATGCCTCAGAATTTTCCCAGGCGTAACCGCCTTATAAGCGGAATGAGCCTGGGGGTTTTGGTGGTTGAGGCAGCTAAAAACAGCGGAGCCCTTATAACTGCGGATTTCGCACTTGAACAGGGCAGGGAGGTATTTGCCATCCCGGGTAAAATTGATTCGGCAAATTCTTTTGGCACCAATGAGTTAATAAAACAGGGGGCTAAGCTGGTTACTAACCTCAATGATGTATTAGAAGAATTTAACCTGCCTTCTTTATCTTTAGATAAGAAGCCATCCGAAGATAAATTTATCCCTAAGGCAGAAGAAGAGGATAAGGTATATGGTTTAATATCTAATCAGGCTGTTCAATTGGACGACCTTGTTGAGCTTACGGGTATGGATATTCCAAGTATCTCCGGTGTACTTTTTAAGCTTATGGTAAGAAAATTAGTTAGGGAGCTTCCGGGCAAACATTATATGAGGTATTCTTAATGAAGAAAAAGAGTTTAGTGGTTGTAGAGTCGCCGACAAAGGCCAAGACTATCGGAAAGATACTGGGGGATAATTTTACTATAGTATCTTCCATGGGGCATATTATTGATTTGCCTTTAAAGAAATTGGGCGTTGATATTGAAAATGGGTTTGAGGCTGAATACGTAACTATACCTGGCAGGCAGAAGGTTTTAGCTGCGCTTAAGAAAGAGGCCAAGGGAAAAGAAGCTATCTATATTGCTACCGACCCTGACCGTGAGGGCGAGGCTATCGGCTGGCAGTTAAAGCAAAGAGTTTTTAAGAAGGGGGACAATGTCCTAAGGGTTACTTTCTACGAAATAACCCCGGCAGCGGTAAAAGAGGCGTTTACCCATGCGCGTGACTTTGATATTAATATGATTGAGGCTCAGGTTGGAAGACGGATTTTAGACAGGGTAGTAGGTTATTTTCTAAGCCCTTTGCTTTGGAAAAAGATCGCCCGGGGATTAAGTGCGGGGAGGGTGCAGTCGGTAGCCTTAAGATTGATTATTGAAAGGGAGAGGGAGATTCAGAAATTTATTTCTAAAGAATACTGGGAAGTTGAGGCGGAGCTTTTAAAAGGGGAAAGCAAATTCTCGGCCAAGCTTGATAAAAAGAATAATGTAAAGGTTGAAATAAATAATAATATAGAAGCAGAGAATATTTGTAACGACCTAAAAGATGAGGAGTTTAAGGTATCCGAGGTTAAGGTTTCGCAGAAGAAGCGCTACCCCAGTCCTCCTTTTATTACCAGCACTATGCAGCAGGAGGCTTTTAATAAATTAAGATTTAGCGCCAATAAGACTATGTCTGTGGCGCAAGGGCTCTATGAAGGCATTGATATAGGGCAGGATAATCCGGTTGGCTTAATTACCTATATGCGTACAGATTCCCCGCGTGTAGCCCCGGAGGCAATTTCCGAGGTGCGTGATTATATAGCGATGAATTTTGGTAAGGAGCATCTTCCTGAGAAGCCAAATTACTATAAGGTAAAGAAATCAGCGCAGGAAGCGCATGAGGCGATAAGGCCTACCTTTATATCGCGTCACCCCGAAAGCCTTAAAGATTTCTTAACCCCTGATCAGATTAAGTTATATACGCTTATTTATAATCGTTTTGTGGCCAGCCAGATGAAACCGGCAATTTATAAGGTTACATCCTTAAGTATAGAGGCAGGGGAGTATCAATTCAGTGCTTCTGGGAGCACGCTTTCTTTTGCCGGATTTACAGCCGCGTATAATGATAATACTGAGGATGATGAGCAGGATAAGGATAAGCCCGTGAAGAATGCGGTCCCTCTTTTGTCTAAGGGCGATATTCTAGAGCTCTTAAAACTCTTGCCTTCGCAGCATTTTACCAAGCCTTTGGGAAGGTATTCCGACAGCTCATTAATAAAGGCGCTGGAAGAAGACGGTATCGGCAGGCCGTCTACTTATGCCCCGATAATTTATACCTTGATCATGCGTGATTATGTGCGCAGGGTTAAGGGTTACTTTAACCCTACGGAATTAGGTTTTAAGGTCTGCGATTTACTGGTTGAGTATTTCCCGAAAATCCTGGATATCGGATTTACCGCGCTTATGGAAGAGGAGTTGGATGAAGTTGAGGAGGGTAGGCTTGACAAGCTTAAGGTCTTGCAAGCTTTTTATGAGCCGTTTAAGGCCAGCCTTGATTTTGCGCAGGCAAATGTAAAAAAGGAGATTATTACTACTGACCAGTTTTGTGATAAGTGCGGTAAGCCCTTAATCGTCAAATGGGGCAGGCGCGGAAAGTTTTTAAGTTGTTCGGATTTCCCTACCTGCAAGAATTCTAAATCTATAACCTCCGGAGTTAAGTGCCCTCAAGAGGGCTGCGGCGGAGAGTTAATTGAGCGCCGCTCAAAGCGGGGTTTTTTCTACGGCTGTTCAAATTTTCCCAAATGCAGGTTTGTTTCCCGTACTTTACCGCAGGATAAAGAATAAGTCAGGTTTTATTACGTATGGATAAATATATCGAGAAATTCATCCGTTATCTGGAGATTGAAAAGAATTATTCGCCGCACACTATATTAAATTATAAGTTAGATCTTAGTGATTTTAAGAAGTTTTGCGGAGAGGTTGAGCTAGAAAAAATAGATTACCTGTATTTAAGGAAGTATCTTGCGGTTTTGAAAGAAAAAAACTTAGGGAATAGGAGCGTAGGGCGGCATCTCTCTACCCTGCGCAGCTTCTTCAGGTTTTTAACCCGCGAAAATTACCTTAAAACCAATCCTATCCTTATGCTCTCAAGCCCTAAATTGGATAAGCACCTGCCGCTTTTTATGACCGAGGCAGAGGTAGCAAAACTTATAGAATCAGCATTTGCTAAAGATGATAAAGATGAAAGGGTGCTGCGTGATCGGGCAATCCTGGAAACTTTTTATTCAAGCGGGCTGCGTATCTCTGAACTGGTAGCTATGGACTCAAGTAATGTGGATTTTATAAGCGGCATAATCAAGGTTATGGGAAAAGGAAAAAAGGAGAGGATTGTCCCTTTGGGCGATATTGCTATAAGGGCGTTAAGGAGATATCTTGAAGGAAGAAAGAGAAAAAGCGATATTATTTTCTTGAATAAAAACGGCAAGCGGATTACTACCCGCGGGGTCAGGGATATCGTATGCAAGTATTTAAAGGTAGCCGGAATGAACAGGGGGATTTCTCCCCATACCCTAAGGCATTCTTTTGCTACCCACCTGTTAAATCGGGGGGCAGATTTACGGACGGTGCAGGAATTGTTGGGTCATGCCAACCTTTCTACTACGCAGATTTATACTCATCTAACTACGGATAAATTAAAGAGTGTTTATAATAAGGCGCATCCGCACGCGTAGAAAAGCAGTATGCAGTATATAGTATGTAGTATATAGGTAGAAAATAAAAATGTGTATTGTTTATGATCTAATATTTATTTTGTTTATGCTCGTAAGCCTCCCGGCCTATTTATTTAAGGGTAAGTTTCACCGCGGGTTTATGAGAAGGTTTGGGGTTATACCCAAGGGTGTAGATTTTTCCCGCCCTATCTGGATTCACGCGGTAAGCGTAGG
>JAQTTQ010000038.1 GCA_028710685.1 Candidatus Omnitrophota bacterium
TTTTGGTGTTGCAGCGGCATTCTTTGCTCCGGTATTAATCTGGCCTGCTGCAATTCTTCCTCTGGCCTTGAGTTTATTCGCAGTCCCCTTAGTTTATATCGGTGTTATGTTCTTCTCAATCGGAGTGAGGATTATCCAGGCATTATCCAGGCACAGCGGCATTAGAGGCTCTCCAGTTTTTACCACAGCGATTGCCTCGGTAGAAAACGGTTCATACAAGCACCATGCTGTTTTCTATAAGCTAAATGATAAGGTCAGATACAGCATAGATTTTGAGCATGAGGCCATACACGGCAAAGGCAAGGGCGAGTTCCTGGCATATCTTAACCAGGCAGTTGCTTTTATCAGGTCCTTAGGAAGTATTTACTCCTATATTCTTAAAACTGTAATTATTAGCAGTAATGTATTAAAGAAAATAGCAGGTTTAGGGGTACTTGTTTTTATGTTCTTAAATCCAATGAACTTGAGGGCACTCCCAGCTCCTGATTCAGAATATGAAGAATACAGAAAAGCATCTTTAGATTATGAATTGGCCTTAAAAGATGCAAAATTGCCAATAAGAGTAAACCCAGAAAGCGATCCACTTGTCGTTATCTTAGAAAAAGAGGCAGGGGTTCTGCGGGCTCTTATAAATAAATACGAAGCAGAACTAAGGATGTTAGAACAGAGAGAGATAAGGGGTGAGAGTACAATTACTTATATAATTGGAGGCAAGGAATCAGAGGCCAAGGAAATCATAATTAATATTGTAGTGCAGAAGCAGAAGGTGCAAAAAGAGATTGAGTCAATGCGCGAGCATTTAGAGAACTTAATGTATCTAATTAAAAACAACGAGAAATTAAACAATACTGGGGATAGGCTTATATTGGAACCTTGGGGAGGCTCTAGACCGGCTACGCTAAGAGATTTTAACTCACTTAAAAAGCCAGCTAGATATAATTCGCTTGTTTTTAATCCAGATACAGAAGTAAGTGTAATATCCGGGTCTAATGAGGGGAATGTAGCTGTATTTGTTCTTGATGATTTCTCCTGGAGAGGAGGCCACGGAGAAAAAGTAACTAAATTAATAAGTTTGAATTACTTCGGTAAATGCAATATAAAAAGGATTCATTTAGAGCCAGGCGATTGGCAGGGTTCTGTTAACCCCGGAAGTTATTTGAAGGCATTAAATTTGGTATTAAATTACGCTAAGGAGAATCCTGGAGTGCGCATTGTAGTAAATCTTAGTTTAGGGCATAGTGATCCTAATCTAGCGGAGTTTTCAATCTTGAGAGAACTTATTGATAGGGGTGTTGTTATTATTGCCGGTGCAGGCAATGAATATGGTAAAGACAAATTCTATCCTGCGGCATATGAAGGTGTGGTTGGTGTAGCTGCGGTATATCGTGATGTAAGTAAGAAGACAATATATTCTAATTATGGGCCTTGGGTAGATATATGCACAATGGGTGAAGCTTTTGTTGAGGGTAGTGGTACTTCATTTGCTGCCCCAAGGGTAACTGGATTAGTCGCATATATATTGAAGCAAAACCCAGGGTTTTCTGCTAAGGATGCAATTCGGATAATAAAGGAAACCGCGACTCCATTAACTAGAGATACTCACTATGAGAAAGGGATGCTTGGGGCAGGCAGGTTAAATACCTTTATGGCATTATATAAATCAGACCATTTATTCCGGAAATTAATTAAGATAGAATTAGTGCTTTGGTCAATTCTGGGATTAGCCTTTATCATTAAAAACCGTAATGAAAAAATAGTTTTATTCTGGGGCAGCATAGTATTTGGAATAATACTGGGAGGTTTACGATTGATTTTTACTGAGGCCTTAGGGGTTTTATGGGGAAATATCGCCGGATTATCTTTATTTGGCCTATCAAGCTTAATATTCTTAAAAAATCTTTTTTCTGGTGGATTTAAGCCCAGCATTCATTACAAGCCTTCCCATTTTATTTCTAAGAGTGGTATGCTTGCAGCTGCAGTAGAATATAAAAGCAAACCATATGTGGCAGGGGAGTTCAACAAGGTAGCAGCTGCTTTAGGGGTATTAGAAAAGTATATAACTCATTCAGGTAAGCTTAAGGGTCCTCCAGTAGTAGCTTATCGTACAAATAATAATAAGATTGTTTGGAATTTAACTCTAGCTCAAATTAAGGAAATTCTTATTTATGAGGATTATGATGAAGATACAATCGATTTTATTATTTTTCAAATAAAACTCCATGAATCTTTCGCTACTGAAAAGGAAGCCGTTTCTGCACAGGCGGAAGCAATTGAGTACATTGAAGAACTCCGGGGGGATTTAAAGGCGGGTTTAGCTTCGCAGCATATTAATTGGGATCACGAGAAATGGAATTCTGCCAGAGAGGCAATCTTTAAATATTATCAAGCCTACACTTCTACTAAATCGCATAAAGTGTTTGGGATTGAAGAATTTGCTTCAGGTAAGAGCACTGTTATCTTTCCTGTGTTGGCCTATCTTTTTACAAAACTTCAAAATAAAAGTGTTTTTGTTTTGGTTTCGCAAAATTATTTCTCCTATAAGCATGCGGAATGTGCAGGTAGATTGCTTGCTAGTAGAGGCGTAAGAGTTGGTTATATAACTTCTGATTCTGAGAGTTTTGTTTATCGAAATGGATCATTCCAGCCCTTAGCTAATTATGAGGATATCTATGATCAAGTAGATGTGATTTACGGATTAATATCCCAGTTTAATTTTGATTATCAGAGAAATTTCCTTTCAAATTTAAGGCGATTCAATCAAACTAACAAGCAGTGGGTGCTACTTGCCGATGAAGCTGATAAGACTCTGGTTGAGGAAGTATTCTCTCCTCATGTTATTTCAGCTGTTCAAGAGGACACTGATAGAGTAAAGATCAAGAAAGCTTACGATTTGGCTGTAGGGATTGCTAACAGAAATGAATTCTATACTCGGGAGGGGAGGGTTGTTGTTCTTAATTCGAAAGGTGAGAAATACGTAAGAAAAATGGTAGAAGCACAGAAATCCGAAGCTTGGTTTTATTATTTCTTGGTTGAGCAGGCGTTGTCAGCTATTCTTTGCTTCAAAAAAGATACGCATTATTTTATAGAGAACAACGGAGTGGTCATTATCGGTGAATCCGGAGAGCCACTAAAGGAGAGAAGGTGGCAAGATTATCTACATGTTTTTATTGAGTTAAAAGAAGGTTTAGAGTTTAAGGGCGAAGGGAAAACAGTTTCGTTGATGTATCTAACAAATTATATTAATAGCCGGCATATTGCAGGTTTTATCGGTTTAACTGGTAGCCTGGAAGCAGAATTAGCCAGAGAGATTTATCCTGATGCATTGGTGGCGGAATTTACTAATCGGAACTCGAATGTTGAAGATACCCAGGATGTAGAATTGTACAATTCTAGTATAAAGAAATTAAGTAGGGTTGCGGAAATCGTTTCTTCTAGAAAGAATAAGAACCAGCCAGTGCTTATTAAAGTTGGTTCCCCTGAAGAAGCGGGAACGTTAAAGGATATTCTTGCTACTCCAGAAATTTCAGTTATAGATGCTCATAATTGTTATAATTTCGATGAGATTGGATTGATAGAGAAAAGTGCTGGTTCGGTAGGCAAGATAACTATTGTGACCTCTGTGGGTAGCAGAGGTATAGATGTTGTCCTCACGGATTTGGCTAGAGACGCCGGAATGCTCCTAATCGATTCGGACCTAAGCTCTTCTTCTTTAGACGGTGAGCAATTTAAGGGTAGAGGCGCAAGAAGAATAGGCGATAGGGCAACGATTATCCGTATTTATTCTCTTGAAGATAGTTTATTTCAGGAGTATGAATCTTTAACTTCGGAAGCAAAAACAATTTTTGAGAATTATTCTACCGATGCAAGGAAAATAATAAGCATTCTACATAGAAGGGTCTTAGAAGAGCGGATTAGGAATGCTAGTTCCCAGAGAAAATTATGGGATTATGTTGGTAGGTTATGGCAGGAGTTGGTAAATATACGCACCAATATTCGTGATAACGGAGTAGGGATTTTATATGGTGAGAATGCCAAGGAAATAGCAAGAAGACTTTCTTCCGCAGAGAAGGATGCTTATGGCAGGGAAGTTTTGCAAAGAATAGATTCTAAAATAGGTAGCTTTTTTGAAAAATTTAATATTTATAAGCAAAGATTGGATTATGTTTTACGACATTATTCCTCATGGCAAAGATTATGGCAAATGTCTTATAGCGCTCAACTTGCTTATGGAGCTAAAATATCTCGTCAGAGCACGGTTAAGGATATTTGGTCAGCCATTGCTCCAGTCATACAAGATATTACTGAAAAGACTAAAGTAGAGATTCCTTCTAAGCAAATAGCAAAGAGATCCTGCTATGTTCTGAAACCCATTATTGCTTTAGTAGTTTTATCAACAATATTTGGCCTCTTCTATTATTTGGGTGTTTTGAATTTTCCTCTTATGTTATTGGCTCGGTTGGGGATTCAGTTTCCGGCATTGAATATATCGTTTTTAGCTATTTTATCCGCGGGCATTTTAGTCTTTCAAAAGCTAGTTTTGGCTCCCGCCTTGTCTAAGGATACAAGTTTAGATGATTTACAAGGTTTAATGAATACGACAAGTGAGAATGGTTGGTTTATGACTTTTTCTAGGTTTGTAATCAATCGGTTATTACCGATTATGAGTTATTTTGCTGGTTTGTCTGGGCTAATGTTGATTTTTGCACAGTTAGTTTCTCCCCAAACGCAGTTACAGATGTTATTCGCGGGCATCCTTGTGCCTGGAATAACAATAGCTAAGATAATTATTGCAGTACTCTTGGTAGGTATAGGGGCAACAACCTTAACTGCTCTTGTTAATCGTAAGAATATTGCTAATACTAAGATAGCGACTCAGGATAACAAACAGGACTATAGGGTGAGAAGAATAGTCGAGTTTCTAGGTGTTGGGCTAGTTGGGTCAATGCTTGCCTATACTATATTAGCAGCATTATTACCGATGGGCGTGGCTAGGGTATTTGTTGTATCTTCGGCAATATTGAGTGGGTATCTAATTTCAAGCTTTTATTGGTATGTAGCTAATTTCAGGGATACGCCGAATAGAGCTGCCTCTCGGTTAGGATTTATGTTGTCCGCTCCGACTTTTACACTCTTATATTACTTATTATCAAGGGTAGGGGTTTTTTCGGGCTTAGGGGGTATTTCTGTAATCGGAGCACTTTCCTTTACTATTATAGGCATATTAATGATAGCCGCAGTGGCTTGTCTTATCTCACGGATTTCTATTTTGGACAACCAGGCTAAAAGTAAGGTTGTCTTTGATACTCTACCTATTAATATGTCTGGGGTAATTATTTCTGCATTCGGAATTTACGGATTGACTAAAGCTGTTGCCATTGGTTTAACTTCTGCTTTAAGTGCGGGATGGATTTTGGGTATTATTGCCTTTGGGTTAGTTATAGCCATGTTTGTCGCTATGGGTAAGGTTAAACTTGCTACGCCTGTCATGGGGGGTGTAATCACTGCGACTGTCGCTCTTGGATTTACTAGTCCTATTGCTTACGCACAAACATTATACCATGCTGATAATCAGGAATTTTGGAGTAATGAAGAGGCAGGAATGAGTGTTCTGAATAGATTGGCTGCTGAAGGATCAGAAGCAACTCCTCCGGTTGACAGTAGGAGCCAAGGAGAGGAGAGACAGGAGCCGGCGTCAGGACCCTTATTACAACCTGTTGTTAGAGATATGGTTTTAGAGCCAGGAATCGTCCCCGGAGTAGATAGTGTAAGAGTTACTGCTGGTGTAGAGCCGGGTGAAATAAAGACTCCGATAGAGCAAGCTTTAGAATCCAATCCTGCTACTGCTCCGCCAGCGGCAGAGGCCTTGTCAGAACCTGTTGTCCAAGATGAGGTTGCAAGCGAAAGAACCGTCCCCGAGATAAGGAAGGGGTTGGAGAGAACTGCTGCAGAGTTAAGTAGGGCAGCTTCTGCAGAAGCAATTAGGGCCGTAGGACGTTCTCTTATTCAGTTAAAGAATGATATATATTCCCTCTCTTCCCCTGCCATCACAGATGATTCAACCTTAACTGGTCATTATGATCCTGTTGCTGCTTTTAATAGAGACCGCCAGGCACTTCTTATCAGGGCAGCTGATTTAGAACAGGAATTAGCGCGCAAGGCAGGACAAGTTGTACGTGAAGAGATCAACTCTGCCCTTAGTTCTGCACAGGGCAGGGCAGAAGAACAATCCGCAAGAATAAATGCCATCCGCAGGCTTAATGATTTGTTGGAGTTTTTTGTTATTTCCTTCCCGGATGATCCGGTTAATTACGGAAACATATTTACCTTTGATTTTGCAACTACAATAAGCGCGCTTTCTTTTATCGATACTCACCAGGCAGAAAGGATGCTCGGCCTGTGGGTAGATTTCTTTGGAAACGGGCAAGAGGGTTATTTTAATGCCTATCGCCTGCAAAACAGAGGCCCCAGAGAGATAAGGACAACAGGGCCAATAGCGCATATGATTATTGCCATATGTAATTATGAGGAGAGAAGAGAAAGTAATCAGCCGTCATATATGGAAGTTGCAGACAACCTCGCCCGCTATCTGATCCGTGATTTTTGGGTAGGAGAAGAGAATGCTTTCAGATTCACCAATGACAGGGCTGAAGTAAATTACAGGCTTCTTGTTACTGAACAGCAGTTATCTGCCTATGCGGCGTTTAATAAATTATACAATCTTACCCGTAACGAAGAATACCGAGGCATAACCGATAGTATTATAGATTATTTAAGAGGTGCCCATTATACGGTTAGAAGGAGCTTTATAGGCAGGATATTTAATAGCAGGCAGGAATATTTTTATACGGCCAGAGAAATAGGCTCAAGCGCATGGGTAGAGGAATTTGCCAGCGATATCGGCTCTTGGGCTATATTGAGCCTTGGCCCGGAGACATTACAAGAGAGAGTCGGCGTTAACCCGCGTAACATTATTAATTTCTTGAGGGCGCGCATTATTAAGAATGACGACGGATTAAGAATGCTTCCTTTTGGGCAGGATACAATGAGGTTTATTAATTTAAATAAAAGGGCGCGTCCTTTTAGGGGACAGTATGATTCTATGGGAACCTATGAATGGACAACTTATGCCGTACTTGCCAGCCGTTTAGCCGGAGAGCAAAAATTTGCCAATCAGCTTACCCGCACCCTCGATGCTTCAGCTGCAGGAGAAAACGGCATACTTCCTTATGCAACCCGGGAAGGCGTCTCAACCGGGTTTGGCTGGGATACTCCAAGGGGAAGGTCATTAATCTCTACCTTGGGGAAGATTTTATCCGACAACAACATTAATATTTTTGCTATCGGAGAAGATGGAAGCTTACCTTTAGATAGAGTAGGCGCAGCCCTTGGAGAATTCCGTTATTCTGAATCTGAAGCGCGCATCAAAGGCATTGAATTTACCCGTTGGGCTATCGGCGATATCCAAAAGGGCATAGGGGAATCCGAGGTACTTTTAGGGAACCAGTTTGGGCTTCAAAGCGGTGATCAGCCTTCAAGAGGGGATATTCTCAATTTAGGGGTATCGCTTACATCTATTCCTTATAATTCGCTTTATTCTTACAGTTTTAATAATTGGCTTAGCGGAGGCTTGGTTTTAGGGGGCAGGTACGGTAACATCGCCAATATCGCCAATATCACTTATTCTTTAAGCAGGAATTCTACTCCTTTGGGCTGGATTGGGCTTGTGGATCAGAGCGCAAAATTGATATCTCAGCTTGATGCGGAGAATGAGGCCTTAAGGTTACATGGAGGTATATTAAGAGTCAGGGACCGCCAATGGAATCTTGTTATTGGTACAGTAGGCGCTCCCGAAGCTACTGTAGATGCCGAATATAATCAAGAC
>JAQTTQ010000011.1:0-19628 GCA_028710685.1 Candidatus Omnitrophota bacterium
AACCATCTAATATTTTTGTTGACATAATTAGAGATTTAAGTATAATATTTCTAATTATGAAAAATAAATTTTTCAGATCTAACGCCGTAGCGCTAGCCTGTTTAGCGCTATTATTTTTATCTCCAAGCCTTGTCTTCAGCCAGAGCCAGGCAGTAGATTATCTTTGTCAGAAGGGCGAGGCTTATTATGAGCAGGGTAAAATAGAAGAGGCGCTCTCTGAATTTAATAAAGCGCTTTTAGTTGACCCCGAAAATAAGACTGCAAAGAAATACGTTAACCTAATCTTTAACAAAAACAGCAAACCGGTTATTCCCTTAGATAATCCTGTTTTTATGGTTAAGGCAACCTTATCTAAGGATGATGCTATGGCTACGGCTATTTCCGAGCTTGAGCAGCCAAAGCTTCATAAGGCTGATGGTTTTGCTGATGCGGTAAAGAAAGATTTGGATGATGAAGAAAAAAGAGGGTTTTTGTTAGGCGGCCTGCGCGTTACAGGAGAAATGCTTGTGTCCTTCGGGGTAGCCTCTCCCAATGATTTTATCTGGAAGCGCGCTAATTATGATATGAATGAAAGAAACTGGCGGGTACTCTCAGATGCTGCCTACAACAATAGATTCAATACTTTTGATACCAGGGTTTATGATAGCCTTTCGGTAAACCTTGACACGGAGAATGAAACCGGATTTAACCTGCATGCTAATATTACGGTAGATCCCTGGAGCTTTACGGGCAAGAGCAGCAAATTTACGGTTACCGGAGGCGTATGGGGGGATACTGCTGATGTTGAACTAAGGTATTGGTCTAACACCGGCTATACCCTTAATGACAGAGTTTTTACTTCAATCAGCGGAGATGTATTTAACCTTCCTGAAATAAAAGTAGTTAACGGAAGGATTCTCCCTACTGCAACGACCTCTTCCTTTGGCAATACCTTTGCTATCCCCGAAACTAAAATTCACCGCAGGTTCCAGCCGGTCAGGGAGTTTTGGCTTGATTATATGAATGAGGATGCCGGAGTGAAATTCCGGGTTTTTCCGATTGCCTATCAGGATCAGGCCTTTACATCAGATGATCCTTTACGCATAACTAATCATCATAAGTGGTGGGCAGCCAGTCCCTGGCTTAAAAGATATTCTCCGGGGCGTTATAACTCAGACCCGGCCGCATTGGATTATACTAAGGGCATTTGGGATGATACCTATTCTACGGTGCGGGACAGTACCGGAAAATATCTTACAGCCTTAAGGGGTTTCTCTTTTGAATTTGGTTCAGCTGAGAAAACGTTATTTAGTACTACCGTAGCTACACCTAAGGACCTTTGGCAGGATTACGAAGAGGTGGATAATTATATTACCGCAAGCAGGTTAAAACATTTTGCTACAGATAATTTTGCATTGGGGGCTACATTTACCTCCCGCACAGGATTAAATGTGAACGATAAGAACAAGACTGACAGCAGGAATTATGTAGGAGGCGCGGACTTAACTTATGAAATCTTGGAAGGCATGAAGGTGCAGGCTGAAGTTTTAACATCCCAGTCTTATTATGATGAGATTAACTCGCAGTACAAGACTAAGGCCCGCGGAAACGCCTATTATTTCACCTTGATTAATCGTTACCCGCAGAAGGAGCTTATTTCTCTTGCGGATGCATACAATGAAAGTAAAAAGGGCAAGGATGAGTCAGTCATGGTTAAAAGCAAGTTTTTTATTGCCCGTATGGATGAGGGTTTTGATTCCGCGCTCTCTAATTACAGGGATACCCGCGATGATGATTTCTGGTCAAGGCATATATCTTTCCGCAAGCAATTCGGGTATTTCAGCCCCGGTTTAAGTTCCGCCTATGTCAATCAGGATGAGCTTGATGCAAGCCGTATAGGAGATGGTATTGATAAAGGCAGGAGTACTATCGGTTTCAGGATTGAGACTTTTTACGAGGACAATTTCTCCAATCTCTTTGACGTGCGCAATGTGCATAAGAATAACGGAAAGTATGTTGAGACGGTTGTGCGCGATGAGATAATGTTCAGGCCGGTTGAGAAATTAACCCTTAAAGGTTTATTGCTTTACCAGAATATGCCAAAGACCAAGGGCGGGATAGACCCCTTTAATATGGATCCCGATACCGATATAGGTTTAGTTAATACCGCAGTTCCCGACGGCGCCGATCCAAGCATTAAAACAGGTTCTATCGGTTTAGAGTATGCTTTTGAAGAGTGGATAAAGGCAAACCTGGTTTGGGAGAGGACAAATGATTATTACCTTGCCTATGGTAATTTTCCTAATGGTGTCTTTAATGACGCAGAATTAAGCAGGATATATTCTGAATACGGCAGTAGCTACCGCGGTTGGAACAGGTGGCTTTACGATCAGGGAAGTTTCCCTCAGGCACCGTATCCATTTTACAATATTTATAAGGCAGGGATTGATTTTTCTCCTACGGATAACTTAAACTTTTATCTGGATTATACCTATAACGAGTTTAAAATGGCAGGCCAGAACTCCGATAATATGAACCATTTCGGTTTGCAGATGGTTTATGAGCCTACTGAAAAGATCGGGCTATGTTTTAAATATACCTATTCATTATGGAAGAATCCTGTTCTGGTTAACCAGGGCAATACCAAAACAACCGGGCACCATAATTTTTTCAGCGAACTCAGGTTTTTCCCCACCAAGGACGATGAATTAACTCTGCAGTATGGAGAAGGCAACTCAAGCTCTATCGGCAGGCTCTATGATCCTACGGGAGGTTCGCTCCTGACGATAGATACCGCGCATATCTTCCGTGTTTACTACCGCCGTAAATTTTAATTAAGGTTATTTCAGATAAATATCGATATCTTTGATTTGGCGCAGGCGTATTTTCTCTGCGTAGGGGGATTTTAGGGTGTCGGAATTAATTTCTACCGGCAGGCCCTCAGTATCCATAAATGCTATTTTGCATACCTTTGCTGCATTTTTTCCGAAAGTATTCTTCCTTTCAGGGTTATGGTAGTTAACTTTAATCTTGCTCAGGAAGTTGAAGGAGTAGCACCCTTTCTTATCAAACAGCCACCCGCATAATATAGGGGCAAAGCGTAACTGTAAATCCCCTTTATCGTTTAAGAAGAAAGGTTTTATTCCGGCATTAATTTTTAACCATATTTCAAGGAATTCTGCAGTAGAGCCGGATAACCTGGCTACGAAACCGTTACCGTGCAGTTTTTTATCAGGAAAAGCGCTGCTTACCAAAAAAGAGGAGTTTTCAAGTATACTGCGTCCGTATTTCCGGGGATCCTGGAATGGAATAAGTACTTCTTTAAAATTTGCGTAAAATTTATCGTATAGCCCGGTCTTTAAGAGTTCGAGCATATATTTATATTCCATATGTAGCCAGACAGACTCATTCTCAAGCCATCCTGGAGCGAATATCCTGCATCTGCCTATTTCCTCAGGCATTGTTTTTAAGGAAGATGTTACTTTATACATTTTCAGTTTTTTGTCAAAAAGGCTGCTCTTTCTTACTCCCCGGTAAAGTTCCATGGCCTTTTGTTTATCGTTAGTAAGCCTCATCGCATGCATCTGCGGCTCCAGGAATAAAGGGAGTGGTATCTGTTTGAAGGAGAGGGGCTTGATAAAATGATCATGTAGTCTCTGGTATTCTTTTACTTCATGCATAAAATAACCGCGGTATACGCAGGCCTTTTGGTCATAGGCTTTTATAAGTCCAAGCTCAACCTTCTTTAATACTAAATTAATGGTTTCCGCTAATTGATTAGAGGATATTTCTTGCTCAGCTCCCTTTACGCCCAGCTTAGTCTTTTGGCGGTAGCTTTCTTTCAGTAAGTGGGTTTTATCCCACCAATTATAGTCATCTAATGATTGATTAAGGTATTCTTCGGATAAACGCGCAAGGCCTTCCAGAAAATCATAAATTTCTTCGCTAAGGTATATTTTCTCAATTCCTGTTGTTAGGAGAGCATCTTTTATGAAGATAGCCAGCCGTTTTAGTTCGAATGTCTCGCATACCGATGAGCCAAAAAGTGCCGGCAGCCCGTTTAGCGAATCAAACCAGTTAGGTTTGTCTGATTCCATCTCTATACCTATGCCAAAGGGGTCAAGCGATGCATACTTATTGGCCAAAAGGCAGAGGAGTTTATTGATTAGAGTTGTGCGGTAAATATCCCCGTGTCCGTATTCGCTGCGCATTATATGGGGATGTTCTTTTCTCCTGTGGATTAATTCTTTTTTTGCGGTATCCGAGGAGATTGCATTTAACTGCCGGGGAATATTGTTGTAGAGCAAATATTTTTCGCTGCGCGGTTTAACTACCTCGGTATTATCAAAAAAAGTAAAGTTTTTGTTTTTGAAGATGATTTCCTTTATTTTCTCCGGGTATAGGCAGAGGTAGCTTTCTATTATATCAAGATTATAGTGCCAGTGATCGCTCCAATAACCTTCAGAATGCTCCGCCTCGCTTGATTTTTCCGAAGCGGAGAATATTATATCCAGTAGTTCGTCGTAAGACATATCCAGCTTTATGCGGTTATCTTCGATGAAAAGTATAAGTTCACCGGGCGAGAACCTTTTTTGTGAAAATAAGGAAGTTATTTTTTCTATTGCTTCTTTAGGGCAGAGGTTATGTAGGAGGGTTTTAATCTTTTCTGTATCCTTGATGATGAAACTGGCGCCCTTTACCACTAGCGGGTTAAAACCATCCAGCTGTATGAGGTTAATCAAGGAGATAACATTTTCTTCTTTTATCATCGGGTTAAACCAGATATCGTTCCTGCGGTTTTGGTTCAGATCGCGGTAATTACCGTTTCCCTGAGAAAGGTAGGTAGGAGAAATCTGAAATTTATTATAATCACGTTCCGGATCGCCGTGTTTACGGGAATAGGTATAAAAGGTTTCTTTGGAATTAAAGATTAAGGGATATCCTCCTCTTAATATATTATCGAGATAAGTTTGCCTGGCGTATAAGTTGAATTCTTGAGAGCTGGAATTGGTATTTATATCCTGGGTAAGTTCGTTTATGACCTTAATGTTTTCGATTCGTTTAGCTTCAAGGTATCCGGCAGTAGCGATTCTTTTGATCGATGCGTTAAGGGTATTAAGGCTGCGCATATATCCGCTTACAGAGTAGAAGGTTTTTTCTTCATTTTTTTTAAGGGTGAAATCGGAATAAAGGAAGGCGCAGGGAGTTTTGCTGTTGATAACCTCGCTCTTGGGGGGAACGAATTTTCTACCCAAAAATAGGCGCGGGCAGGAAAAATCAGTAACCGGTCCGAATATATTTTCCGGGTCGATTATAGGTTTAAGAGATTTAAGTTTTTCCTTTTCATAAGAAAATCCCATATAGAAATTACCTTCTTTAATATGAATTACTTCGGGCCTGTCAGTGGGATCGACGTTTAGCCTGTAGAAGGGAGCGTTTTTATCCAGGTTTTCCACCTTAATCCAGGCTTCAATAGTACGGGACATTTTTTTAAGGAAGAAATTATTGATTCCGAAAGAGACAATCTGAGCCAGCCCGTCCAATAATTGTATTTTTCTATCAACTGATTTAAGGTTCTCTACTGTTACTATCCTTACCAGGCCTGAGTAGTTATCATTTGGGATGTTGAAATATTTAACCGTGGTCTTGATTCCCAGGGAATTATTTTTCTCTTCAATATTTAATTCGCAGGGGTATATAGACATTTTATTGCATATTTCATAGTTTAAATTGGTAAAACCGTTATGAAATGGCTCATAAAAAAGGCTCTTATTGCCCTGATTTATTTTAATGAATGTCCTGAAACCGTGAGTTGAAACAAGCTGCCAGGCTCTATTTGCCGGTAGAAACTCTAGTATGGCATGGTCTTTGTCTTTTATCCCGAAGCTGGATATACATTGGCCGCGGTTTACATAGAAAGTCCACATTGGGATCCCGTATTTTCCGGCTATCCCGGGGAAGAAGTTAGAGAAGGGCTTAGAGAAGTTATAGTTTTCTATAACAAATCCGCCTTCTTTATTCAGGTAATACTTAGGTTCTTTATGGGTAATTTTAGACATTGTAAATATTTTACCTAATTTATTGTCTTTGTCCACAGAATTATTTTTTAAATAGGGACAGCGACCATTTTGGGTAAACTAAATACTAAGAAAAAGGTCGCTGTCCCTATTAGACTATTTGACTTTTATGCTTAGGAATGATAATATAAATAACTAATATTTAAGTGAGGAGAATATGATAGATAAGAAAATAGTAGAATATGTGGCGAACTTAGCAAGGATAGAGCTGAAGGAAAAGGAAGCGGATGTGTTATCCACACAGCTTGGGGATATTTTGGGGTTTATCGATAAGTTAAAAGAAGTAAATGTGGATAAAGTAAGTCCTACGAGCCATGCCATATCGCTTAGCAATGTTTTAAGGGAGGATTCTCCTAAAGAGTCATTGCCCGTTAATAGCGTATTATCTAACGCTCCCCTAAAGAGGGGGAATTTCTTTCTAGTCCCCAAGGTAATTGAATAGCCGATGAATAAAAAACTTTATAGCTTAAGTGCCCATGAGCTGGATGAAAGCTTAAAGAATAATGCGATAAAATCCGAGGATATCTGTTCTGCCTTAGAGAGCAGGATTAAAGAATTAGACCCTAAGGTAAATGCTTATCTTAAGCGTCCTAAAGAGCCGCTTTCAGGGGATGCCTTTGTTTCTACGGGTATTCCGGTTGCGATAAAAGATAATATTTGTACCAAAGGTTTTTATACCCAATGCTGCTCAAGGATCCTAGAAGGCTTTATCCCGCCTTATGATGCAACCGTAATCAAAAAAATAAAAGAGTCGGGGCATTCCTGCCTTAAATTTAAAACCAATATGGATGAGTTTGCTTTTGGTTCATCAACGGAGAATTCCTTCTCAGGGCCAACCCGTAATCCATGGAATTTAAGCTGTGTCCCCGGGGGGTCATCCGGCGGCTCTGCGGCTGCGGTTGCCTCGGATGAGGCGATTTGGGCGCTGGGTTCAGATACCGGAGGCTCTATACGCCAGCCTGCTTCTTTTTGCGGGGTAGTTGGATTAAAGCCTACTTATGGCAGGGTCTCACGCTTTGGCTTAATTGCCTTTGCTTCCAGCCTTGATCAGATAGGGCCGATTACTAAGGATATTTATGATAGCGCTCTCTTGATGAATATAATATCCGGTTATGATCCTAATGATTCAACATCGATTAATCTTCCGGTTCCAAATTACACAAAGGCGCTTGGAAAGGATGTTAAGGGATTTAAGGTAGGAATTCCCAAAGAGTATTTTGTTGAAGGGTTAGATCCTGAGGTTAAAGCCTCAGTTGAGGAGGCGATAAATAGCTTAAGAAAGCTGGGGGTAGATTTTAAAGAGGTCTCCCTTCGGCATACGGAATATGCTGTACCGGTTTATTATATTATTGCTACTGCCGAGGCAAGCTCGAATTTAGCCCGTTTTGACGGAGTGCAATACGGTTTCAGAAGCAAAGATGTGAATCTAATCGATATGTATAAGAAGACCCGCGGGGAAGGTTTTGGCGAAGAGGCTAAGCGCAGGATCATACTCGGGACATTTGCACTTTCCCACGGATATTACGATGCTTATTACCTGCGGGCTTTAAAAGTCCGCACACTTATAAAAGAGGACTTCGACAGCCTTTTTAAGGAGTTTGATTGTATTTTAACTCCTACCGCGCCGACTGCGGCATTTAAGGTCGGGGAAAAGGTCAATGATCCTCTGAAGATGTACCTTTCGGATATATATACCATATCTGCCAATCTGGCAGGTATACCGGGGATATCCCTGCCTTGCGGGCTTACCAAACATGGAATGCCGATAGGATTGCAGATATTAGCGCGGCATTTTGAGGAGGAGAAAATTTTCTCCCTCGCTTATGCCTTTGAACAGAATACCGAATGGCATAAATTAAAACCTAAATTAACCTAATATGCCTAAATACGAAGCGGTAATAGGATTAGAGGTCCACCTTCACTTAAGCACCAGGACAAAGGCTTTTTGCGGCTGTTCTACTGAATTCGGAAAAGAGGCCAATAGCCAAACCTGTCCGGTTTGCCTGGGGCTTCCCGGGTCATTACCCGTTTTTAACAGGACTGTACTTGACTATGCTATTAAAGTTGCCTTGGCGTTAAATTGCAAGGTTCAGGAATATACAAAGTTTGACCGGAAAAATTATTTTTATCCTGATTTACCTAAGGATTACCAGATTTCTCAATACGACCTTCCTTTATCGCTTGATGGATTTTTAAATATTGATACGGATGCCGGGTTAAAGCGCATTGGGATTACCCGGGTGCATATGGAAGAGGATGCAGGCAAGTTGATACACGAAGATAATGCCAGCCTTGTGGATTTTAACCGTACCGGAGTTCCTTTATTAGAGATAGTAAGCCAGCCGGATATTAGTTCTCCTGAAGAGGCCTACCAGTATCTCTCTGCGCTTAAGACTGTCATAGAATACCTTGATGTATCTGATTGTGATATGGAGAAGGGGTCTTTGCGTTGCGACGCTAATATATCCTTGCGTCTTCAAGGAGAAAGCAGTCTGGGGGTTAAGACGGAACTGAAGAATATGAATTCATTTAAAGGGGTTAAAGATGCCCTGGGTTATGAAATTAAGAGGCAGAGTGAATTATTGGAGTTAGGTGAGATCCTTATGCAGGAGACCCGTCTTTGGGATGTTAAGGAGCTAAAGACTGTCTCAATGCGCACTAAAGAAGGGGCTAAGGATTACCGTTATTTCCCTGAGCCTGACCTGCCGCCGTTTATAATTACGGCGTTGAAGATTGAAGAAATCAGGAGGGCTATTCCGGAACTCCCCCATGAAAAGATCCGCCGTTTTGTAGAGTTCTACGGGCTCCTGGAGTCTGACGCTAAGGTTTTGGCATCCTCAAGAAAAGATGCGCTTTTTGCCGAAGAGTGTTTTAATTCCTATCCGGGTAAAGATAAGAAGCCGATCGTTAATTGGTTTATCGGCCCGTTGCTTGCTGAGGCGAATAACCGTAATTTAAGTATATCGGGCTTAAATATTTCATCTGCCCATCTTCTTGAGCTGCTGGGGTTTCTAAGCAGGAATGAAATATCTAATTTAGCCGCTAAGGCGGTTTTGTCCGATATGATCGATACGGCCAAGTCCCCGGAGGAAATTATTAAGAGTAAAAATCTTATTCAGATTTCTGATGGGGGGGCATTAAAGGAGATTATGGAAGAGGTTATCAGCGAAAATCAGAAATCCGTGGCAGATTATAAATCGGGTAAAGAAAATGCGCTTATGTTTTTGGTAGGGCAGTTGATGCGCAAATCTCAGGGTAAGGCAAACCCGAAAATAGCCAAAGAGCTATTAAAGGAGCGGTTAAATGCGTAAAAAATTTTTTATTGCTTTAGTTTTCTTCGCTTTGGGCTTGTTTATTTTTGTTTCCATAGGCCTCTGCGGAAGGGAAAAGAATAAGAAGGATGATCTCTATCGCAGGGTAAGTCTTTTTTCTGATGCCTTGTCAGTAATCCAGTCCGATTATGTGGAAGAGACTAACCCTAAAGATTTAATCTACGGCGCATTAAAGGGTATGCTTGCCTCTTTAGATATGCACAGCCAGTTTATGGATGAGGAAACTTATAATGAGCTTAAGGTTGAGACTAAGGGTAAGTTCGGCGGGCTGGGGATTGAGATAACGATTAAAGAGGGAATGCTCACGGTAATAACCCCTATAGAGGATACGCCTGCGTGGCGGGCAGGGATTAAGCCTTTAGACCGCATTGTAAAGATAAATGACGAAATCACGCGGGATATGACTCTTACCGAGGCGGTTAAAAGGATGCGCGGGAAACCAGGAGAGGCTGTTAACTTGACTATTCTCAGAGAATCCGATAAGAAGATGATGGAGTTTAAGATAGTGAGAGGGGTAATCCAGATAAGGGATATTAAGGAATCCAGGATCTTGGAGAATGGCATTGCCTATATAAAATTGGTTCAATTCAGGGAAGATACCCTTAAAAATTTAAACCTGGCTTTAAATAGCCTGTCTAAAGAGAAGCCTAAGGCATTAATTTTGGATTTGCGCAATAATCCCGGAGGACTTTTGGATATGTCGGTTGAGATTACGGGTAAATTTATCCCTAAGGGTAAGCTTATAGTTTATACCCGGGGAAGAAAAGAGGAACAGAGCTACGAATATTTTTCCAGCGCAAAGCAGCCTATTTTAAACCTGCCTATGGCGGTTTTAATTAATGAGGGATCGGCTTCAGGAAGCGAGATCTTAGCTGCCGCGCTTCAATATTATAAGCGGGCTATAATTATAGGGGGTAAGTCTTTCGGTAAGGGCTCGGTGCAGGTCGTTATTCCTTTAGGTAATGGTACTGCTCTTAAGTTGACTACCAGCAAATATTTTACCCCTGATGGAAAAGAGATAAGCGGCAAGGGCGTAATCCCTGATATAGTAGTGGAGGATGACAAATCTTCGCTATCTCAGGAGCAAAGCGAAGAGGATGCCAAAGAAGGGTTTAACTACCAAAAAGATAAATATATAATGCGTGCAGTTGACCTTTTAAATGCGCTTAATTTTTATCAGAAAGAATTAAAATAATATGAAGGAGAAGCTGAAGTTTTTATTTACCTTAGGCATTTTTTCCCTGGTGTTTATAGCTGCCATATTTTTTTCTTCAATCAGAAAACCTAAAAAGGAGATTAAGCCTTTTCCCCCTAAGGTTATCGCGGGTAAGATAGCTATTGTTTTGGATGACTGGGGGTACAGCCTGAACAATATGAGTATTATCGGCCAGATTAAGCTGCCCTTAACGATAGCCGTATTACCGGATCTTAATTATTCAAGGGCAATAGCCGAGAAGTTGCATCGTAGCGGTTTTGAGATTATCCTGCATCTGCCTATGGAGCCGAAAGAGAAGGCGGCCCTGGAGAAGAATACAATAAAAACTTCAATGGACGAAGAGCAGATAGCAGGTATTATTGATAAAGACCTCTCATCCCTTTCCTATGTTAGAGGGGTATCTAACCATATGGGTTCTATGGCTACTTCGGATGCAGGTACGATGGAGGCAGTTTTCCGGGTGTTGAAAAAACGTAAGCTATACTTCTTGGATAGCTACGTTACTGCGCATTCAAGGTGCCGTGAGGCTGCTTCTAAGTATGGGTTACGCTTTGCAAAAAGAGACGTATTCCTGGATAATAACAATGACCCTAAATATATAAGGAAACAACTTTATATATTGAGAGATAAAGCAAGGATTAATGGTTATGCCATTGGCATAGGCCATGACCGCAAAAATACCTTGCAGGTTTTAAGGGATGTTATGCCAGAGCTTGAGAGAGAAGGCTATAAATTTGTATTTGTCTCGGAGCTGGCGCAATGATCGCATTAGGGATAGAGACTTCTTGCGATGAAACCTCCGTGGCGGTGGTAAAAGATGCAAGAAAAATACTTTCTAATGAAGTTGCCTCCAGCATTAAGTTCCATAAGCAATATGGGGGAGTGATCCCTGAGATTGCCTCGCGTATGCAGCTTGAAACAATATCCGAAGTAGCTGCCAGCGCCTTGCGGGAGGCAGGGATAAAATTAAATAATATTGATTTAATCAGCGTTACTTGCGGCCCGGGTTTATTAGGTTCTCTCTTGGTGGGTATTTCATTCGCAAAAGCGCTTAGCCTGAGTTTGGGTATTCCGCTCTTAGGCGTTAACCATGTGCACAGCCATTTTTACGCAAATTTCCTTCAGGGGAAAATTATTAGTTTACCCTTTGTGGCATTAGTCGTCTCCGGGGGGCACACCAGCCTGTTTTATGTGCGTGATTTTGATAAAATAGAGGTTTTAGGGGAGACTTATGATGATGCCTGCGGAGAGGCATTTGATAAGGTGGCAAAGATTTTAGGCTTAGGTTATCCCGGCGGGCCGCTTATTGAAAGGCTGGCCCTAAGAGGAGACCCTAAGAGTATAAAATTTAATTGTTCGGGTACAAAGAATGTGCTGGATTTTAGTTTTAGCGGAATAAAGACTGCGGTTTTATACCATATCCGTAAGCTGGAGGCTTCCAGGTGCGGTGATATGGATAAACAGATCAGGAATATCTGCGCCTCTTTTCAGTATACGGTAGTTGAAACCTTGGCTAAAAAGGCAATTCTAGCCTGTAAGATGAAGAAGGTAAAATCTTTGCTTTTAGGAGGAGGGGTTGTGGCTAATAAGGCTTTAAGGGAGAGGCTTGCCAGTATTTCAGTTAAGGAGGGGCTAGGATGCCATCTTCCTTCGCTGGGGATTTGTATGGATAATGCGGCAATGGTCGCAGGTTTTGCTTCGCAATTATTTAAAAAAGGCTACCGGTCTAATCTCTATCTAAATACAGACCTGAATTGATAAATAACCAGGGGGTGTAGGTATGCTTACTGATCTGCAGATAATAACGCGTTTAGTCCTGACTGTTGTTTTAAGCGGGCTCATTGGCTTAGAGCGCCAACTGCATAAGCGGACAGCAGGCTTACGTACGCATATACTTGTCTCCTTAGGGTCCTGCCTTATAATGTTGACATCGCTGTATGTTTTTGATATATATAAAGAGATAACTAAGCTTGATCCTTCGCGCATCGCGGCCGGGGTAATTACGGGAATCGGATTTTTGGGCGCAGGCACGATTATCCGCGACAGAGAAGGGGTCAGGGGGTTGACTACTGCCGCCAGCCTTTGGGTAGTGGCGGGTATAGGCTTAGCTACGGGTTGCGGATTTAAGCGGGCAGCAATATATGCTACTGTTTTGACTTTAGTTGTCCTTTTTTTCTTAAGGTACATAGAGAAGTATATTTTCTTAAAAGAGTCGGGTAGGGTGCTTAAATAACAAGGAGGTGTGCGATGGCCTTTAGCAAGAAAATGGAAGTGAAGATTCTTGATGTTGATGCCTCCATGCAGGGGACCCTTAGTTTTAAGGATCCGGTTAATTTAAGGATTAACGGAAAATTTGAAGGTAACCTTGAGACAAAAGGTAATTTAACTGTTAGCCCTACAGCGCAGGTTTATGCGGATATGATAGGGGATAACATAATTATAGGGGGTAAGGTTAAAGGGAAGATTATCGCCAGGGAAAGATTGACCCTTTTACCTACGGCAGTAGTAGAGGGTGATATTTATCCCGTGAGATTAAACATCACTGAAGGTGCCCTCTTTGAGGGAAGATGTTCTATGCTGCATGATTTTTTAAATGCCGACGAGCTGGCAAAGTATTTAGAGGTGGACCTTAATTCCATAATGGATTGGGCAAATGCCGGTAAGGTTCCCGGGCATAAGGAAGGCAATGAGTGGAGGTTTGAGAGGAAGGCCATTGATTCCTGGGTTGCTTCGGGTAAGATAGGCAAATAGATAAGGGATAAAATAAATGAGCGAAGAAAAACTTTTGACGGTTAGGGATGTATCTATACTTTTAAAGGTCTCCGAAAAAGAGGTTATGGATTTAGCGCAGGCCGGGGTTATCCCTGCCTATAAGGTTGGAGGGGTCTTCCTGCGGTTTAAAAAAGACCAGATTTACGAATATCAGAAATCAGCGCATCCGTCTTTGGTAAAGACAGCCCCGCCTCAGCCTAGTTCCCTGAAAGAAAAGATAAGCGACTTTTTCTACTTTTATGATTTTTATATTTTATCAGCGCTGCTTATTTTTCTACTGTTAGTAGTGATATTTAAGGGATAGACTGTTTTAAATTAAACTTGAGAATTTAATTTGTTAAGGAGTAATAGGATATGGCTTTATCGGGTTTAGATATCTATAAATTATTACCTAAGACTAATTGCCGGGAGTGCGGATTATCCACTTGCCTGGCCTTTGCTATGCAGTTGGCTAAAAAGGCTGCCGGTATTGATAAATGCCCTTACTTGAGCAAGGAGTCCAAGGCTATTTTGGAGTCGCAGTCTCAGCCCTTGATAAGGCTGGTTACCTTAGGCAGCGGCGAGGATAAGCTTGAGATAGGCAATGAAAGCGTTATGTTCCGGCATGAAGAGAAATTCCACCATCCCTGTGGGATAGGTTTTATAATTGAGGACAGCTTAAAGGATGATGAGATTAGGGCCAGGATTGCTAAAATTAATGCCTTGAAGTTTGAGCGCGTCGGGCAAAGGCTTGAGGTTAACCTTGTCGCCTTAGAGCAAAAGGGTGATGCCGCCAGGTTTATTGAGTCAGTTAAACTTGTTTCCGGTAATACCTCTTTAGGGCTGGTTCTCATGGGCTGGGACCTTTTATCATTAAAGGCAGCACTGGATATTTTAAAGGGAAGAAGGGTGCTTATATATCCTGTTAAAGGAGAAGATGCCAAGGCATTGGCAGAATTAACTAAGAATTATAACACTGCCCTGGTAATTTCAGCGGAGGATTTAGATACCCTCTCTGCCTTAACCTTGGAATTAAACAACCTGGGGGTATCTGATTTGATTATTGACGTTAAGGGAGAAACAATTCCTGAGCGGATCTGGGGGTTAACCCAGATTAGGAGGCTTGCGCTTAAGAAAGGTAATCGAAACCTTGGTTATCCTGCCCTAACTATTGTTAATGAGAGCGACCCTTTTGAGGAGGCGCAGGAGGCAGCTACCTATATTGCTAAATATTCCGGAATAGTTTTAATTAGAGGCTTTCAGCCTTATGAGGTGCTCTCCCTTCTCACCTTAAGGCAGAATATTTATACTGACCCGCAGAAACCTCTCCAGATAGAGCCTAAGCTTTATCCGGTAGGGCAGGTAAATGATAAATCCCCGGTATTGGTTACCACGAATTTCTCGCTTTCATATTTTACTGTCTTAGGCGAAGTAGAGGCCAGCAAGATTCCTTCTTATATCGTAAGCGTTGATACCGAAGGTATGTCGGTATTGACGGCTTGGGCTGCTGAAAAGTTTACCCCACGCAGCATAGCTGATTCTTTAAATAAATTCGGAGTAAAAGAAGCGGTAGTACATAATCGCCTGATTATACCCGGTTACGTAGCGGTAATGAGCGGAGAGCTGGAAGATGAATCGGGATTTAAGGTAATCGTAGGCCCTAAAGAAGCAGCGGGTATTCCCGCTTTCCTTAAGAACTTATAGGGTTTAAGCTTAATCTTACCTTTTCCCGGCATATAATTATATGAATAGGTATAAAGTCACATTTTATCCGGATAATAAAGTTGTTGAGGTAGTTGAAGGTACCACTATTCTTTCTGCAGCTATATCCTGCGGCGTATATATAAATTCGCCCTGCAGCGGGGATGGAGTTTGCGGAAAATGCAAAGTAATGGTTATCGACGAAGATGGCAAGGGAAGGCTTTCTTTAGCCTGCACTAGCAGGATACATCAAGATTTTAGGGTAGATGTGCCTTTGGAGTCCAGGCTGGAGCTGGACCCGGAGATAAAAAATGCCGCCTTTGAAAGCCAAGAGGCTGAGTTTAAGTCTGTTGATTCAAGCGGGCTTGGGTTTAAGCACGACCCTTTATCGAAAAAAATATATTTAGACCTTCAAAGTTTAGATACCGGGGAAACCTTAAGCGACCTAGACCGTCTCTGCTGCGCAGTCAGCAAGGCTAGCGGTATTTCACCTCTTCAGGCTAATCTTTTTAATATCAGGTATCTCGGTGAATTGCTTCGCAGCTGCGGGTGGAAGGTAACGGTTACCCTGGCTAAAAAGAATAACGGCTATGAGATAATCCTTATTGAGCCCCAGGATAATTCTGCGAATAACTTCGGCCTATCTTTTGATATAGGGACAACTACGATATCAGGACAGCTTATTAATTTAAATAAAGGGGTTATCTTAGGTTCCAGAATAGCTTATAACAGCCAGGCTATTTTCGGGGCAGATGTAATTACCCGTATTATATACTCCGGGAAAGAAGGGGGATTGGAAAAACTGCATAATCTCGTATCCGTGACTATAAACCAGATGATTAAAGAATTGGTTGAGGGGTGCCGGGTAAGCTTGAATGACCTTACTAGTATTGTCTGTAGCGGGAATACTACCATGATCCATCTTTTGCTTAAGATAAATCCCGCATATATACGCATAGACCCTTATCTTCCGGTGGCAAATTCTATTCCACCGTTAAGGGCCTCTGAGGCAGGAATTAATATTAATCCGCGCGGCCTTCTTTATTGCGTCCCGGGAGTGGCTAGCTATGTGGGAGGAGATATTACTGCGGGCATTCTTTCAAGCCGGCTCTATAAAATGAAAGATTTAAGCCTGCTTATTGACATAGGGACAAACGGAGAGGTTGCCCTTGGAAACGAGGAGTTTATCGTTGCCTCGGCAGCATCTGCAGGCCCGGCATTTGAAGGGAGCGGTTTAACTTGCGGGATGCGTGCTTTAACCGGAGCGATAGAGAGTATTAAGATAAAACCGGATGATTTCTCAGTAAGCTATAGCGTTATCGGAAATGTCAAGGCTTGCGGAATATGCGGCTCAGGTTATATCAGCCTTCTTTCGGGTATGCTTTCAAGCGGGATAATTGATAAAAGCGGCAAGATTACAAATACGGCAAATAAGAGGCTTCGGGCAAGCGATAGCGGCTGCGAATTTATTGTAGCCTTTGGCGCGGAAACAAATACGGGGGAGGATATAGTTATTACCGAAGCAGATATAGAAAACTTAAAGCGGGCCAAGGCTGCTGTTTATTCGGCTTTATCCGTGCTTATAAGGCATATGAATTTTAAAATTGAAGATATACGGAATATTTTTATTGCCGGAGGTTTCGGCACCTCATTGGATATTGACAGTGCTGTCAGAATAGGGCTATTACCGGATTTGGAGAGAAAGAGGTTTTCTTTTATCGGCAATAGCGCATTAGCCGGGGCAAGGGATGTGCTTTTATCTTCTCAGGCGCATGATGAAACTGAAGAGATTGCCCGTAAGGTTACTTATTTTGAGCTTTCCAATGACTCGGCATATATGGATGAATATATGGCGGCGTTGTTTTTCCCGCACACTGATTTATCAAGGTTTCCAAGCTTTAAAAGTTAAGTATAGTCTTAAATATAAATCGGGAGAATAAATATGGCAGTGCAATTGATGCAGGAGAAATGGCAAGGGGTAATTTCTACCGTAACTATCGGCGCTACCAAAGAGGATGGGGGAAGCCGCAGCAGCACAATAAAGATCGGCGCAGAAGAATCCCTGCCCTGCCTTTTTAAGGAAGGCGCCATACCCAATAAGCCAAGGGTTGCTTTTGAGGTTTGGGATGTGCCCCCTGTTGACTGGCCAAGAGAGCTTTCTCAAGAGTTTTCCGATTCCCTGAATGATCCTTTTGTCTGGGCGGGGAAATGCATTAAAGATTATAACGCCGAACTTATTTGCCTTAGGCTTCAGGGCGCGCATCCGGATTATCAGGATAAAAGCCCCGAAGAGGAAGCCGCTTTTATTAAGGAATTTATCCGCAGGGTTAATTTGCCCTTAATTATCTTGGGCTGCGGGGATGATGCAAAAGATAATTTACTTTTACCGGCATGCTCTGAGGCTGCCAGAGGAGAGCGTTGTTTGATCGGTAATGCCACCCAGGAGAATTATAAAGCTATTGCTGCCAGTGCTATGGCTGATGGGCACAGTATTATCGCGGAATCTCCCATTGATGTTAATATTGCTAAACAGCTGAATATTCTTATCTGCGATACCGGACTGCCCCTGGAGAGGATTGTAATCGACCCTACTATAGGTGCACTAGGTTATGGTTTAGAATATGCTTATTCTATAATGGAGCGGGCGCGCCTGGCAGCTTTATCCGGGGATAAGACCCTTGCCAGCCCTTTTATTTGTTTCGTGGGGCAGGAGGCCTGGAGGGCGAAGGAGGCAAAGTCAGGAGAGCCTAGCCAGGGGGTTATGTGGGAGGTAATTACGGCAGCCTCCCTTATTCAGGCGGGAGCCGATCTATTGGTTATGCGCCATCCCGATGCCGCAGTGAAGGCCGGTAAGTTTATAGATAAATTGTTCTACAAAAAGTAATAACCAAGGGGATGATATGTTTATAGTCGGTGAATTGATTAACGGAATGTATGGAAATATAGGAAAGGCTATAGCCGGCAGGGATAAAAAGGTTATTCAGGAGTGCGCATTAAGCCAGGTTAAATCCGGCGCAGATGCCTTGGATGTAAATTGCGGGCCTGCCTCAAGGGACCCAGTTTCTGATATTAAGTGGCTTATTGAGTCTATACAGGAGGTAACCGATAAAACAATATGCGTTGATTCCAGCAAGCCTAAGGTAATAGAGTCGGGCCTTAAGGCGGTTAAGGGTACAGCCATCCTTAATTCCACTACTGCTGATTTGGATAAAATGGATATCCTGGTGCCTTTAGCAAAACAATATAAGGCGAAGCTCATCGGCTTGACTATAAGCGCAAAAGGAATACCTCAGAATAAAGACCAGCGCTTGGAATTGGCGGCTGAGATTGTATCTTATTGCGCGGAAAAAGAATTCCCTATTGAAGATCTCTATCTGGATCCTATAGCTATGCCGGTCAATGTAGCCCAGTCGCAGCAGAAGGAAGTTCTTGAGGCTATTCATGAATTTAAGATAATTTCCGACCCTTCCCCTAAGACCATTTTGGGTTTAAGCAATGTCTCCCAAGGTTCCACGGAGCGCTCTTTAATAAACCGTACCTTTCTGACTATGGCCTTAGGTTTCGGGCTTGATGCGGCAATATTAGATCCCTTAGACAGCTTATTGATGAATGCCGCGATTGCCTCAGACCTGATTTTAAACAAAAATATATACTGTGATAAGTTTCTGGAGGCATATAGAAATAAATAGGATGCTTAAGAACAGGGCTTGGAAGGATATATTCAGGCTGCACGGTTTTAGGGCAAGCTTTAGGTTTGCCTTAAGGGGTATAATTTATTTATTCCTCTACCACCGGAATATGAGGATAATATTTCTTTTAGGGGCAGCTGCGATGCTTTTAGGCTTTTATTTAAACCTGAAGGGGATTGAATTAATCGCCCTTTCCATAGCCATAACTTTAGTATTTATGGCGGAGATTTTCAATACGGCGGTGGAATTGATGATGGATACTATCGCCCAGAAGTACAACACCAAGGTGCGCTTAGTTAAGGATATTGCTGCGGGGATCGTGCTTATTGCCTGTTTAAATGCCTCAGTGATAGGTTACGGCCTTTTCGTAAGAAAAATCTTTTCTTAGAATACCCTTTTTATATTGAATTGTTTTTCTTCTTATTGTATAATACATAAAATTTTATCAAGTATTCGGCGGCGTAGCTCAGCCTGATAGAGCACTCGGCTCATACCCGATCGGTCAGTGGTTTAAATCCACTCGCCGCCATTTTACTTCAAGCGAGGCAGTGCCCCGAAGGGGTACCACTCGCCGCCATTTTATTCCAAGCGAGGCAGTGCCCCGAAGGGGTACCACTCGCCGCCATTTTACTCCAAGCGAGGCAGTGCCCCGAAGGGGTACCACTCGCCGCCATTTTACTTCAAGCGAGGCAGTGCCCCGAAGGGGTACCACTCGCCGCCGCCAGTTTCTCAGGTAAGATTAACATTTCTGGATAGCCTTAAGGTTGCAATCAATACGCCTGCCTCTATAAGTACCGTCGATATAGCCGCCCCCAGGTAAGAAAAATAAAATATAGAAATAAATATAAGGGGCAGCCCTATTAGCGCCGCTCTTATGTGTATC
>JAQTTQ010000011.1:19728-33970 GCA_028710685.1 Candidatus Omnitrophota bacterium
CCTTAAGGTTGCAATCAATACGCCTGCCTCTATAAGTACCGTCGATATAGCCGCCCCCAGGTAAGAAAAATAAAATATAGAAATAAATATAAGGGGCAGCCCTATTAGCGCCGCTCTTATGTGTATCTTAGAATAGACCTTGGGCCTGCCGCTTACCAGCAGGAATTGTATCCTGAAAACATTTACCACCACAAGGAATACCCCGATTAAAAGCAGTCTTAGCGAAGATATGACCTCCTGGTACTGTGTGCCGCAGATAATTTTAACTATAAAAGGGGATAGGATAATAGCCGCGGGTATTACCAGCATAAAGATTAAGCTGACAGAGTTTTGAAGCCTGTTCATCAGTTTAAGTGCCCTCCGTTTATTCTTAGAGAAAATACTGTTGAGCCTTGGATATATTGCCTGAGAAAAAGACTCAAGGGGGAAGGTTTGGAAGGCGTTTGCTATCCTCTCGGCAATGGCGTAGTATCCGGTTAAGGTATTATTGGTAAGCAACCCTACCGCAAATACGCGCGTTGCAGTATAAGCATTGACTGATACGATAGAAATGAATATATTCCATCCGGTTTTCATTTCGGTTAGGATATCCGAATATCCCTGAAATATGAATTCCAAATTAAATTTCTTAAACGCTATATATAGGGCGCATATACCGGTTGTCAGAAAGAAGGCAGAATTCAATACGGGAACTAAGATAAAATCCTGAGGGGTTTTGATAAAAACAAATATAGAGAGGGCATAGATTATGCCTCCCAGAATATTTATTATAGAGATGAACTTCATTTTTTCCTGCCCCTGAAAGAACCATATGGGGAAGAGGGTATTGCCTATAACTGCCCCGAAGCTTAAAATAAAAATAAGCCAGTCGTTTTTAAACTTTGGAATGAAGGTTATTAAAAAAAGCAGAGTAATGAAACTTACAAAAGCCAGCAGAATTTTTATCGTCATAACGGAAGAGAATATCAGGCAAACTTTCTTTTTATCATTGCGGCAGAGGGAGATTTTCCTGGTAGCTGAAAGGCTGAAGCCGTAATCGGTAAAAATCATAAAATATTGAATTAGGGCCTGGGCAAAAGCGATTAAGCCGAATTTCTCAGGGCCGATGACGCGAATCAGATAGGGTAAGACTAATACCGGAAGGATATAATTAATGCTTTGGAGGGTGGAAAGGGAGAGAAAGTTATCTAGTACGGTTTTTCTCTCTTTGGAAGTGATAGAGCCCGGATGCATGCTATTAATTTACTATCCTGTTTGAGAAAAGTCAAATGCAATATTTAATGGTTTGAAAAACCAATGGATTATGCTAAGATTAAGCAAATGAATATTAAAGAAAGAGTTAAGAATTATATACTCAAAGAGGGGCTGATTAATAAGGGAGATAGGGTTATCCTGGGGGTCTCCGGAGGGGTGGATTCGGTCTGTCTTTTATACCTTTTAGCCTCTTTAAAGGAGGACCTGGGATTCGGTCTGACTATTGCGCATTTGGATCATGCCTTACGTAAAGAATCCGGGGATGACGCTAAATTTGTAAAGAAATTGGCGCTTAAACTTAAACTGCCTTTTATCTGTAAAAGAATTAAAATTAAAAGAAGCGCCAAAAGATTATCCGTTGAGGAGGCGGCCAGGAATATGCGCCTGGAATTCTTATCTAAGTCAGCGGATGAGGTCAGGGCAGGTAAGATTGCCCTTGCGCATAATTTTGATGATCAGGCAGAGACAGTGCTTATGCGCATTATAAGAGGAACCGGTTTATGCGGTTTATCCGCAATGCTTCCTAAGAGGAGGATAGGGCAGGCCTTTATTATCCGCCCGCTGCTTATGGTAAGGCGCAGCGAGATAGAGAGTTTCTTGAAAAGGGAGAAGATAAGTTTTTGCCTGGATAAGACAAACAGCAGTGAGGTTTATTTCAGGAATAAGATACGGCATAGTCTTTTGCCGCTTCTTGAGAAGGGATACAATAAGAATATAAAGGAGGTCCTGGTAAATCTAGCTCAATGCGCAGGCATTGATTACGATTACCTGCAGAAGGCAGCAGCGAATTATGCCAAGGCAAGCAGGGGGTCTTTAAATTTAAACATGCTCCAACGCCTTCATCCCTCCATGGTACGGTTAAGGCTAAGGAAGGAAATTTCTTTGCTCCAGGGAGATACCCGCAGGATTAGTTTTAAGCATATTCAGGAGTTAGAGGATCTTATATCCAGCCGCCCCCAAGGGTCAGTAGTAGATCTGCCTAAGGGGTTATCTGCTTTAAAGAGAAAGAAAACCCTTAGCTTCTACCTAAGATAACCCTATAAAATGCTTGATTTTATGACTATTTAAATATATAATAAAAATTCTATTCTAACAATTTCTAGGCTAAGGGAAAGGCAAAAGATGGCTAATCATAAGAAGAAGAATGCGGCAAAGCGCTCTCCGATAGGCTGGATAATCGCGATTATCCTCACCTTTATTATCATAAATTCTATCAATATGCCTGTGGGAGGAGTCCCCAAGGAGATAACTTACGGAGAATTTTATTCCATATTAAAGAGTGATCCTTCGGCTATTAAGTCCGCTGTTAAGAGAGAGGCAATTGTCCAGGGAGAGTTTAAGGACAAGACGGTTTTCTTAGTCCACATTCCGGATAATGATACTGAGTTATTGAGTTTGATGCGCAGTAATCTTTCGAGTTTTGATGTTAAGCCTGCGCGGACATTCTGGGCAGGCCTGTTATTTAATTTGGGTCCGATATTCCTTCTGATATTCTTTTGGTGGATGATGGCGGCAAGAGGAGAGCAGATAGGCAGTAAGATTATGGGGTTTGGCAAGGTGGCCCCTAAAATCCATAGCGGCACAGAAAAGGTTACCTTTAATGATGTTGCGGGGGTTGATGAGGCAAAGGAGGAGTTGAAAGAGGTAATCGAGTTCTTGAAAGACCCCAAAAGGTTCCAGAAGCTGGGAGGTAAAATCCCAAAAGGGGTTTTATTGGTTGGCCCTCCGGGATGCGGCAAGACATTAATAGCTAAGGCAGTCGCCGGAGAGGCAGGGGTTCCGTTTTTTTCTATAAGCGGCTCTGATTTTGTGGAGATGTTTGTGGGGGTAGGTGCAAGCCGAGTGCGTGATTTATTCGACCAGGGCAGGCGGGCAGGAAAGGCATCCGGTAAAGGGGCGATTATTTTTATCGATGAGATTGACGCTGTAGGACGCCTGCGTTTTTCAGGCATCGGCGGAGGCCATGATGAGCGCGAACAAACCTTGAATGCGCTTTTAGTGGAGATGGATGGTTTTGATACCCAACAGGGTTTAATCCTTATAGCTGCTACTAACCGTCCTGATACGCTTGATCCGGCGCTGCTTAGGCCCGGAAGGTTTGACCGCAATATTATAGTTAATCTTCCGGATATAAGAGGCAGGGAAGAGATATTAAAAGTTCATACGCGTAAGATCAAGCTTGCGCCTTCTGTAAATTTAAAATCAATTGCTTCTCAGACCCCGGGTTTTTCCGGGGCAGACCTGGCAAACCTTTGCAATGAAGCAGCCCTTCTGGCAGCAAGGAACAGCAAGGAAGAGGTGGAGGAGATTGATTTTGATAAATCGGTGGAGAGGGTCTTAATGGGCCCGGAGAAGAAAAGCCACATAATGTCCAAGAAAGAAAAGGAGATTACCGCTTTGCATGAGTCAGGGCATGCCTTGCTTTCCTTGCTTATTCCGGAGGTTAACCCCTTAAAAAAAGTCTCTATAATCCCACGCGGATTGGCAGGAGGTTATACCTTTACCCCTCCGCTTGAGGACAGGCATTACTGGACTAAGAGGGAATTAACCGCAGAGATATCCATGATGCTGGGGGGAAGGGCTTCCGAAGAAATTAATTTGAAAGAGGTGACTACCGGAGCTCAGAATGACCTTGAGATGGCTACGGGTATGGCCCGCAGGATGGTTACTCAATTTGGGATGTCGCAGAGGCTGGGCAATATTACCTTGGGCCGCAGGGAGGGCTTGGTATTTTTGGGCCGCGATATTTCAGAAGAGAGAAATTACAGCGAAGAGACCGCCAGGCTTATCGATGAAGAGGTAAGGAAAATTATTGACGAGGCCTATTTACGGGCAAGGTCTTTACTTGAACAAAATGTTGAAAAGCTTAAAACCCTATCTGCCGCGCTACTGGAGAAGGAGGTTTTGGATGGCGAGGTAGTTAAGGCTCTTTTAGGCATACAGAAGAGCGATCTTGTTTAAGAAAAACAATGCGAATTCTAAGCATATCCAGCCAGAGTGATTTAAAGAGCCTGATGCAGCATATTAATGTTGATCCTTACGGGATCAAGATTATGCTTCCTAAAGCACAATACCGGCTCTTAAAAATAAATTCTTTAAGCAGCGTTTCGGCAAATATCCTTAAGCAGGAGATGCTTTCCCTGGGAGGGGATGTAGCCTTAGCCCGCCAGGCCTTAACCGGAAAAGTTAAAAAAACCAATTGTTTAGTTATGGGCAGTCTTTCACAGTTAGGCTCTTTAGGGCTTAAGCTTAATCGTCAGCCCTTTGGCCTGGAGAGGCTTTCCCGGGAATTACTATCAACACTTAATAATTACCAGCGGAGCGCTTTTCAGCTTAAGGCAGGCAATTATAGAATTAACCTGGGAGATCGTTCCTGTATTATGGGTATTGTAAATGTAACCGGCGATTCCTTCAGCGGGGATGGCCTTCTTAGTTTAAACCTTGAGGGGGTTGTCGAATATGCGATGAGACTGATTAAGGACGGGGCTGATATTATTGATATAGGAGGAGAGTCCAATCGTCCCGGGTCTAAGAGAGTATCTGTGAAAGAAGAGGCATCCAGGGTAATTCCGGTAATAAAGAAATTATGCAAAAAAATAAAAACCCCTATTTCAATAGATACGTCTAAGCCTGAAATTGCAAAGATGGCATTAGATTGCGGAGCGAGCATTGTTAATGATATATCCGGGTTGAGAAATTTAAAGATGGCAAAAGTTGTCGCTAGTTTTAAGGCAGCGGTTGTGGTTATGCATATGCTTAAAGAGCCGTATTCCATGCAGAGAAACCCGAAATACAAATCTTTAATTGACGATATCAGCGGATATTTAAAGTCTGCCGTTGAGAAAGCACAAGGTTCAGGAATAGATAAGGATAGTATTATAATTGATCCGGGCATAGGTTTTGGCAAGACCTTAGCCCATAACCTTGAGATTCTTAAGAGGCTTAAGGAATTCAAGTCTTTAGGAAAGCCTATATTGATCGGTACCTCGAGAAAGTCTTTTATCGGAAAGGTGTTGAATAATGGTGCGCAGGAGAGGCTCTTTGGTTCTATTGCCTCTTGTGTGTGCGCACGCAGAAACGCAGCGAATATTTTCAGGGTCCACGACGTAAAAGAGACAAGAGAGGCTCTGGCAATTACGGATAATATACAAAGATGAGCTCGCCGATTATGTTGATTTACTGGAAAACATTGCTTGAGATAGCGATACTCTGGTTTGTGATTTATCAGATAATGCTTTTTTTCGAAGGTACGCGCGCTATACAGGTTGTCCGCGGAATAGCAATTATACTGGTGGCATTTTTTGTCTTTCAGCGCCTGGGGCTTACAACATTAGACTGGCTTTTTAAGAATTTCTTTGCTACATCGGTTATCGCTGTCTTGATTATATTTCATCCTGAGATAAGGAGCGGCCTGGCAAGGCTAGGGCAAAGGCATATCTTTACGGCTCAATTACGCGATGAGGAGTTAGATTATATGTTAAGGGAGATCAGCAGGGCAGCGGAAGGGCTCTCCCGGGATAAAATCGGGGCATTGATTGCGATAGAGAAGATCGACCCCCTGAACACCTTCGCTGAAAACGGGGTAATGATTGATTCAAAGGTTTCTTCAGAGTTAATCCAGGCGGTGTTTACACCCAATAATCCCCTTCATGACGGAGGGATGATTATTCAAAACGGAAGGATCTTAAGCGCGGGATGTTTTTTCCCTTTAGCGCAGAATCAGGACCTAAACCGCATATTCGGGACCAGGCATAGGGCAGCCTTGGGGTTGAGCGAGGAGGCGGATGCTTTAATAATTGTTGTCTCGGAGGAGAGGCGCGATATATCGCTGGTTTATCACGGAAAGTTATATAAGGATTTAAGCCAGGAAGGTTTATTCACCAAGACAAAAGAGATCTTTAAGCTTAAGGAGCCTAATGGTTAAAGAAAAAATTACTATTTTAAGCAGGGTAAAGCATATGTTTTTACATCATCCCTGGCTCAAGCTTATATCCCTTGCCCTGGCAATAATTTCATGGATGTATATTAAATACGAAATGATAGTAAGGTAATCTTATGCGGCTAGGGGTAAATATCGACCATATTGCTACTTTAAGGCAGGCCAGGCGTGCGTTAGAGCCTGAGCCGGCATTTGCAGCCTTGCTTGCCGAGAAAAGCGGGGCGGATAGTATAGTGGTACATCTGCGCGAAGACCGCAGGCACATTAATGATAATGATCTTTATGTTTTAAGAGGGATAGTGCGCACAAGGTTGAATATGGAGATGTCTATTTCCAAAAAGATAGTTGATATTGCCTGTGCGGTTAAGCCCAATCAGTCAACCTTGGTCCCCGAAAAAAGAGAAGAGCTCACCACCGAAGGCGGGCTGGATGTAATTAAAAATTTCAGTAAGATTAAGGAGGCAGTATTAAAATTGCAGGATGAAGGGATTGATGTCAGTATTTTTGTTGATCCTCACCTGAACCAGATCAGGTCTGTCTCTAAGGCAGGCGCTAGGATGATTGAGCTGCATACAGGGCGATATGCAAATGCTAAAGGCAAAATGCAAGAGTTAAAATGCCTGAATGAATTAAGGTCTGCCGCAAAATTTGCAAAGTCTTTAGGGATGAATGTCTTCGCCGGCCATGGCCTGGATTATAATAACGTAACCAGGGTTGCCGTTATTAATGAAATTGAGGAGTTGAATATCGGGCATTCTATTGTAGCTAGGGGAGTATTTGTCGGTTTAGGCAGGGCCGTAAAAGATATGAAGGAGTTGATTAATTAAGATGGTTCTAGGCACGGGTGTGGATATAACTGAAGTGAACCGTCTTAAGAAGGCGGTTGAAAAATGGGGAGAGGCTTTTTTAGATAGAATTTTTACTGACGAGGAACTGGCCAACGCCAAGACTCGCGTAAGTCTTTATCAGCATTTAGCCGGAAGATTTGCCGCTAAGGAGGCTGTTTTTAAGGCCCTGGGGGATTCCCGCCTAAACTGGAAAGACGTAGAGGTACTTAATGACAAAGAGGGCAAGCCTTTCTGTAGGATTTTAAATTCAAGGGGAAAAGGGACTAAGGTAATTGTTTCAATATCCCATGTAAAAAATTATGCGGTTGCCAACGCGATTGTTACGAAGGCGCCTTAAGAGCAATAAGGGCGATTTCGGGCGTATATTTATTTTAGCCGGGTCAAGCCAGTATTCAGGGGCAGCCATTCTTTGTAGTTTAGCGGCATTGCGTTCAGGGGCAGGGCTGGTAACCTTAGGGATTCCTCAGGGCATAAATTCCGCGATAATAAAGATTAAACCTGTTGAGGTCATGACATTGCCCCTTCCTGAAACTAAAGAAGGGTCTTTGGGTATAAGCGGCTTTGACAGGATAAAAACGTTCTTAGAAAAATGTGACTTGGCAGTTATCGGACCGGGTTTAACCCAGAATATATCTACGCAGAAACTTTTGCTTAAACTTTTATCTAAGATTGATAAGCCTATGGTAATTGATGCAGACGGCCTCAATGCTTTAGTTGGTCACCTGAACCTGCTATCTAATATGCACGTTCTCACACCTCATCCCAAAGAGATGTCCCGGTTATCAGGTTTAAGCATAAGTGATATTCAGGGTAACCGCTCTGAGGTAGCTAAGAAATTTGCTAAGAAGTATAAGATAACATTAGTTTTGAAAGGGCATAAAACCGTAGTAAGCGATTATTCGGGTAATTTATACATTAACAAAACCGGCAATCCGGGTATGGCAACCGCAGGAAGCGGGGATGTCTTAACCGGAATGATCGCAGCTTTTATGGGTCAGGGATTGGGGGCTTTTGAGGCAGGTAAATTTGCGGTATATCTGCATGGCCTGGCAGGAGATCTGGCGGCAAAAGAAAAAACGCAAATTTCCTTGATTGCCTCGGATATTATTGATAAAATCACTGAAGCGCTAAAGCGGGCAAGTTAATGACAATAACAAAACAAAAAGGCGATATCGCAGAAGCTTATGTTACCTATTTACTTAGAGATAAAGGTTTTAAGGTTCTAATCCCCTGGGGCGAAGATAATCGTTATGATATCGTTACCGAGAAAAACGGTATTTTCAAGAGAGTTCAAGTTAAATACGCTACTCCTCAAAACGGGACATTAGAAGTAAGAATAAGAAGTTGCAATAATTACAGCGTTACTCGGTATTCTCCAAAAGATGTTGATATTATCGCAGTTTACGCCGCTAATATAAATAAGGTGTATTTTCTTCCCTTAAGTGAGATTAGAAATAAGAGTTTAGTTAAGTTGCGTTTGGAGCCTTCAAGAAATAACCAGAAGAAATTCGTCATCTTAGGAACAAAATATGAATCAAGGTTTGATTTATTCGAGAAATAAATTTGCTGGCGTAGCTCAGTTGGTAGAGCTCCTCACTTGTAATGAGGAGGTCGCCCGTTCAATTCGGGCCGCCAGCTTTGACATATGGGCAGGTACCCAAGTGGCCAAAGGGGGCAGACTGTAAATCTGCTGCACCTGTGCTTCAGAGGTTCGAATCCTCTCCTGCCCATTATTTAATTTTGCGGGTGTAGTTCAATGGTAGAACAATAGCCTTCCAAGCTATATATGTCGGTTCGATTCCGATCACCCGCTTAAAGGATAATATGAGTTTAAATGTAGATAAGGCAATCCATAATATTGTTGATGAGGCTAATTCCCTGATTTTTTGTTGCGACCATACGGGTAAGATAATTATGTGCAATAAGAAATTCGAAGAGACTATCGGCATCCCCAGGGATTCGATTGTGGGAGAGGACTGCCTTAAGGTGATGTACCGCTCGCTTTTAACCACACCGGGGAAAGAGCATCTCTTTAAGGCAATGGTTGATGATGCCGCAAGGTATAAGCGGCCGAATAATTTCGAAGGTATATTAACGGATGGAAAGGGAGAGCAGCATATTATCTGCTGGGGGGTAAGCCCCATATTAACGGGAGAAAAGCAATTAGAGGGTATACTCTTCCTGGGAAACGATATTACCCTGATTAAAGAGAGGGAGGCCTCTTTCAGGAATATTGATGAAACATTAAAAAATATTTTCTTGAGCATAAAAGAATATGCGCTTTACGTAATGAATTTAGACGGCAATATAATCTATTACGGTATGGGTTCGGAGAATATGTTTGGCTGGCAGAGGAATGAGGTAATTTTTAAACATATAAATTCTCTGCATGCCTATGACGATATAGCCTATAAACTGCCTTTTATCTTGGAGCAGGTAAGAAGCCGCGGGAGGTATGAGCTGGATTCATATTTTATTAAAAAGGGGGGGGAGTCTTTTCCGGTAAGCTTAACCGTAACCAGGTTTATTGATGCCAACGGAAACATGGCCGGTTATATATTTATGGCTAAGGATATAACCGAGAAAAGAAAGTTAGAGTATCAGATTTTTCAGTCCGAAAAACTGGCGGCCGTAGGGCAGCTGGTATCCGGCATAGCCCATGAGATTAATAATCCGCTTTTTGTAATATCCGGCAGGACGGATATGATGTTATCGGCTAAACCTTTGGGTAAAAAACTTAAAGAAAACCTGAAAATAATAAATGCCCAAATAAATCAAATCCGTAAGTTAGTAGATAGCTTTCTTTGCTTTACCCGTAAAATCCCCCCTAATACCGAGCCGCTTGATTTAAACAAGGTAATAAAGAACGTTCTGCCTTTTTTAAGTTACCATAAGCTGCCGGCTAAAGAAATCAAGGTAAAGAAGCTTCTTGCTAAAGGCCTGCCTAAGATAAAAGGGGATTCGCATCAGCTTCAGGAAGTTTTCTTGAATTTGCTTATAAATGCCTACCAGGCAATGCCTGAAGGCGGAGTACTTACCATTAAAACAGACAGTATATCCGATGATTGGGTTTTGGTAGAAATAAGCGATACCGGTTGCGGGATTACGCCTGAGGGCCTAAAAAATATTTTTATGCCTTTTTTCTCTACGAAGAAAGAAGGTACCGGTTTGGGCCTTTCAATTTGCTATAACATTATTAAGAATCATAATGGTTCTATAACGGTTGAGAGCCAGGTTGGCAAGGGCACGGTTTTTACCTTAAAATTTCCTTTTATTAAAAAGTGAGGTTATTATGAATTACAAAATACTGGTAGTTGATGATGAGGCTCCGGTAAGAGAACTTTTTAATGATTTGTTTAAGAAAGAAGGCTGTTCAGTTAAGACCGCTTCAACCGGCGAGGAGTCTGTTGAGATGGTAGCCAAAGAGGATTTTGAGGTTGTGCTTATGGATATAAAGCTAACCGGCATGAGCGGTCTGGAAGCCTTAAAGCAGATAAAAGAGCTGAAACCCGCAACAGTGGTAATTATGATAACCGGTTTTGGGTATGACGAGGATTTGATATTAAAGTCTAAAGAATACGGTTGTGCCGGTTACATAGGCAAGAATATGTCGATATCCCAGATGATTACAAGTTTCAAGCTTTTTGCCCAGACAGCAAGGGCAAAGGTTAAATAGGTTATATAATGACAGAAGAGCTTCTCAAACCGGTTTTTATTGATGCCTTTGATTTGGATGATGCCTGGTTTCAGTGCCTTTGCCAAATTCTGGAGCAGGGGCATGTCTATACCATAACCAAGGGCAGCTACGAAGGCCAGAAGAGGCTGGAATTTGACTTTGTCTCTGTCAGGATTAAAAAGCCTGCGCATCAGATTATTCCGATAATCCCCGCGGGAATGAATATACCGGCACCAACGGATATGGATTATATTCAGGGGTATCTAGCCTATCTTTTAACCGGTACAAAAACCGAGACCGAAGATTATACTTATGGGGAAAGGTTGGTGGACCCGCGGGTTAGGTTAAGGGAAAGCATAGAAGGCAAGGAAATGGTTCGCGAGATGCCTCTTTATGTTAACCAGGTAGAAGAGGTGATCAAGCTTTACAAAGAAAAAGGCTCCGGCACAAATCAGGCGACTATGGAGATCGGGATGCCTTCGGATATCAAGCTGGTTGATCCGCCGTGCTTAAGGATCATCGACACAAGGGTGCGTTACGGCAGGCTGCATTTCATACTTTATTTTCGTTCCTGGGACCTCTGGGGCGGTTTTCCTTCTAATCTCGGGGGGCTCCAGTTAGTCAAGCAGTATATGGCTGAAGAGATAGGGGTTGAGGACGGAGAGATTATTGCGGTAAGTAAGGGGTTGCATCTTTATGATTATGCTTGGGATTTGGCAAAGCTTAGGACTAACAAGAATAACCTGGTTATAAAATAATATGGATATTCCGGAGAATAATTCAGACCGCCGTCTCTTTTCAAGGATTGATTTTGCAGCGCCTTTGGCATATAAGGTTTGCAATAAGGATACCCTCTCTAAGATTCTTCAGGGTTATACCTCAAATATAAGCGAGGCAGGAATGCTATGCAATATCCGGGAGGCTGTTAATCCCGATGATATCCTCTGGCTTTCTTTTGACCGCGGGACATTGGGTATGTGCGAGGAACTGGAGAAGAGGGCTTTAATTTATCAAAATGGCGTCATAGGAAAAGTGGTGAGGATTCAATCCAAGGGCTATGATAATTTTGATGTGGGCATAAAGTTTATAACGCGTGAGGAGAAGAGCTGGAATAATGAATTTAAATAAAGAAGCTCAAATTGCTGTTTTAGGTGACGGAGGGTGGGGGACAACCTTAGCCATATTGCTTTCTAAAAAGGGTTACCCGGTTACCTTATGGGGAGCTTTCTCTCAGAACGTGATTCAAATGAATAGAGCGAGGGAGAATAAAAAATTCCTTCCGGGCATTCAAATTCCCGCGCGGATTAAGATTACCGATAATTTAGATGAGGCTGCTATAGATAAGAAGCTTCTGGTATTGGCGATCCCCTCTCAATATATACGAGAGGTGCTAAAAAGGCTCAAAAAATCAGATTATAATAAAAATACAATATTTTTAAGCGTTATTAAGGGTATTGAGATTAAAACTTCTAAAAGGATCTCTGAGGTTATTCGAGAAGAGTTGGGCAATGTTAAGCTTGCTGTTTTATCCGGACCGACTATTGCCTGTGAAGTTGCACGGGGTATCCCTACGGTAGCGGTAGCAGCTTCTGGCGACTTGAGGGCAAGAAAAACCGTACAGGATATTTTTATGACGGAGAGGTTTCGGGTATATACTAATAGCGATGTTTTGGGGGTAGAATTAGGGGGCAGCCTTAAAAACGTTATTGCCATAGCCTGCGGGGCCTGCGATGGATTAGGTTTTGGCACCAATACTAAGGCAGCTATTCTTGCCAGGGGTTTAGCCGAGATCTCCAGGTTAGGCAAAGCAATGGGTGCTAAGTTAAGAACCTTCAGCGGTATAAGCGGCTTAGGGGATTTGGTAACTACCTGTGTCAGCCTTTACAGCCGTAATAGGTTTGTCGGAGAAGAGCTGGGACAGGGAAAGCAGTTAGAAAAAATAATAAGGGATATGAATAAGCCTTCTGCGAGGCAGTCGGGTGTAGCCGAAGGCATACCCACTGCAAAATCAGCTTATCGTTTAAGCCTTAAATATAAAGTAGATATGCCGATTATAAAAGAAGTATATAATGTTATTTATAGAGGTAAACCTGCGCTTATGGCGTTTAAGGATTTAATGGGCAGGTCAAAGAAGGAAGAGTGATCTAAGATTTATCGGGGCGTGGCTCAGTTTGGCTAGAGCGCTTGAATGGGGTTCAAGAGGTCGACAGTTCAAATCTGTCCGCCCCGACTTATTTAACCACGGAGGTAGAGATGGGATATTCTGGTATAGAAAGAAGAAAGCACCCCAGGGCATATGGGCGGTTTATTGTCTCCTACCGTATTCTTGATGAAATCAATAATGTGGACATAACCCAGACTAAGAATTTAAGTTTAGGGGGTATGCTTCTTACTACCAATAGGGCATTTGATCCCGGCACAAACCTTGCCATAGAGATCAGGCTTCCTTTTGACCCTAATCCGATTATGCTTATCGGCAGGGTAGTAGATTCAAAGGAGATAATGAAAGGGATGATTTATGATACGCGCATGGAGTTTCTCGCTGTCGATGAAAAACATAGAAAGGTTATAGGAGAGACGGTGGATTATTATCTTAAGAAAGAAAAAAAGGAATAATTTATGAAAAAAATTAATATCGGGTTAATAGGATTTGGTAATATCGGTTGTGGGGTGGTAAAGATACTCAGGGATAAGAAAGCCCTTTTAAGCGAAAAAACAGGCTTGGATATAAATATCCGCAGGATTTGCGATTTGGATATCACCTCTAAGCGCAGCGTAAGCGTTGATAAGGGTTTGCTTACGCGTAACCCGAAAGATATTATCGAAGACCCTCAGATAGATATTATGGTTGAGTTAATAGGAGGCATAAATCCGGCCCGGGAGTTTATAGCGGAGGCCCTTAAGAGGGGTAAAAATATCGTTACTGCCAATAAGGCCCTCTTGGCTATGCACGGACAAGAGCTTTTCCTGGATGCTGCCGCAAGGGGGAAGAATATATATTTTGAGGCCTCGGTAGGGGCAGGTATCCCCATCATTAAATCTTTGCGCGAGGGATTAGTGGCCAATAAATTTAACAGCATCCTGGGGATATTAAACGGAACCTCTAATTATATACTCTCTTCTATGTCAAAGGAGAAGCGTACTTTCAGCGAGGCTTTAAAAGAGGCAAAGCATAAGGGCTTTGCCGAGAAAGACCCTACCCTGGATATCGAGGGCATGGACTCTGCGCATAAGCTGATATTGCTTACTTATTTAGCTTTCGGTAGGTTGGTTAATATACGCGATGTTTTCATCGAAGGAATATCCAGGATATCTTTAGCAGATGTGAATTATGCCAAAGAATTGGGCTTTGAAATAAAATTATTGGCTATTGCCCAAAGGGAGGGTGAGGATTTAGAGGTTAGGGTACACCCAACGCTTATTCCGCAAGACCATCTTTTGGCATCCGTGGATAGCGTATTCAATGCCATATATGTGGAAGGAGATTTAGCCGGTGACCTGCTTTTCTATGGTCCCGGGGCCGGG
>JAQTTQ010000012.1:0-29434 GCA_028710685.1 Candidatus Omnitrophota bacterium
GGGCATTATAATGCCGATATCCCGCTTACTAAAGAGGACATCTCCAGTATCGATATATTATCCGGAGTGTCTCCTTCAGGGTTTGGCCCTGATGCAATAGGAGGGACGGTAAATTTTGTTACTAAAAGGCCCGAAGAAAAGAAAGTCGTTTTGGAGCTTTCAGGGGGAGAATTCGGCTCTTATGGGCAATTATTCAGCTTAAGCGATAAAATAAATGATTTAGGATTAAGGTTTTCCGTTGAAAACAGGAGCTCAACAGGCTTTAGCGAAGATACTGATTTTAATAAATTTACCGCCAATATGGCTTCTTACCTGGATATACCATTAGGTTCTTTTAGCCTGGATTTTGGATATCAAGAAAAAGAATTCGGTGCCTATGATTTTTATACCCCTGGTTTAGGGTATCCTTCAAAGGAGTGGACCAAGACTTATCTTTTAAGCAGCGGTTTTAACCTTGATAAAGATGGTTTAATAATTAAGCCTTCTTTTATCTGGCGCAGGCATTTTGATAAATTTATGCTGGATAAAACTCAGGCGAGAAGCAGTTTTATTTCTCACCATCGAACAGACGTCTATACCCCAAGTATCTATTTAAGCAGGGAAAGCCAACTTATAGGCAGGGTCGGTTTAGGCCTGGAATATTCTCAGGAGAGCATTACTTCTACTACCCTGGGCAGGCATAACCGGGCTCAAAGAAGCGTATTTATTGATAATGACTACAGTTTTAGCGACCGTCTCTCCCTTGCCTCTATACTCAGGTTTGAGGATTATGACGGACGGGATTTATCATATACCGGATCAATCAGGCTCTCTTATGAAGCCGTAAAAGACCATTTGTTTCATCTGGGAGTTTCAAGGGCAATAAGAATACCCAGTTTTACCGAGTTATATTATAATGATCCTACAACAGTAGGCGCATCAGATTTATCCTGTGAGAAGTCGTTAACTTACGAGGCCGGGCATTCTTATAAACACGGTAAATTTTCTTTGGTCTCGGTATTTTTCTTAAGGGGTGAAGGCAATTTTATTGATTGGGTTAAGGCAAACCCCCTTCAATCAAAATGGGAGGCAAGAAATATTGCCTCTTCTCAGGTTATCGGCATTGAGGAGAGCCTGCAGTATACATTTAACGAGTTGGTTAATCTTAGGTTGAATTACGCCTATACCAGTAGAAGCAAGGATGACAAGGGATATATTTACAAGTATGGAGAGAATTACGCGCGCCATTTAACAAGCCTTATATCTGTGTTTAATCTTAATTTTGGCGTCCAGGAGTTTGGCCTTACCTATAAGAAGCCTCCCTCGCGCAGCGGATGGCTTCTACTGCATGCAAAGTTTAATTATAATCTAAATAAGAATACCAAATTTTTTCTTTCCGCTACCAATATTTTTAATGTAGAATACCAGGAGATAGCCGGCATTCCGTCACCGGGGAGATGGGTTGAGGGAGGGATAAGGGTAGAATGGTGATACTTCCGAGAATCAGCAGTTCCTACATAGATAAACATAAATATTTCATGCTGTTTGAGACTAAGCTTTGCGATAGGCTCAACTTTATGAGCTATATTTTTGTTAACCCAATTAAGGTTATCCAAGTTTATGACTTTAAAGATGTAGAAAATGCCTTTATTGATATAGAAAGATATTCCAAGAGATTCTACCTGGCGGGTTATTTTTCTTATGAGCTGGGGTATTATTTTGAAAAGGGTATTTTTAAGGATAAGATAACCACCAAAACTCCTTTAATACACCTTGCGGTATTTGATAAAAGGTTTTATTTCAACCATAAGACCAAAGATACCAATATGGATGAGGAGAAATTTTTTATTTCAAGAACACAAGCAGAAGATTTTTCTATCCGTAACCTGAAATTAAATATTTCGCCTAAAGAATACCGGGATAAAGTTTCGAGGATAAAAGAATATATAAGCAGAGGCGATACCTATCAGGTTAATTTTACAACAAAATACAATTTCGATTTCTCAGGATCGCCCCTTGCCTTATATAACAGGTTGGCTTTACTTCAGCATGTGCAATATGGGGCTTTTTGCAAGTTTGGCAACCATCATATTCTTTCTTTTTCTCCGGAGTTATTCTTCAGAAGGGAAGGTTTAAAGATTTATTCTCAGCCGATGAAGGGCACAATCGCAAGGGGGCGCAATCCCCAAGAAGATACTGAGAATATAAAGAAGTTAAAGGGAAGCCTTAAAAACAGGGCGGAGAATTTGATGATCGTGGATTTAGTACGCAATGATTTGGGAAGAATATCCAGTATTGATAGCGTTAAGATCTCCGAGGCTTTTAAGGTCAGGAAGTATGAAACTATCTTACAGATGACTTCACAGGTAAATGGCAGGCTCAAAAGAGGGATTACATATTTTGAGATATTTAAAAATATTTTTCCGGGAGGTTCTGTTACCGGAGCCCCTAAGATACGGACAATGCAAATTATCAGGGAATTGGAGGGTGTTTATCCTCGGGGGGTATATTGCGGTGCCTTAGGTTTTATATCAAAGGGGAATAAGGCGGTATTCAACCTTCCTATACGTACTCTTTCTATTCTCCAGGGAAAAGGCGAAATGGGTGTTGGCAGCGGTATTGTCTATGATTCTTCTCCTGCCGAGGAATTCATGGAATGTAAACTGAAGGCGCGTTTTTTGATTGAAAGTGATAACGGTTTCAGGCTTATTGAAACTATCGGCTGGAATAAGGGTTATTTATTCCTCAAAGAACATTTAAGGAGAATGGAGGAATCAGCGGGGTATTTTGGTTTCTCTTATAATCTTTGGAGTGTTCGCCGTAAATTAGCGGAGATAGAAAGAAAACTTATTAGAACAAGGGGGTACAAGATTCGTCTGCTCTTGGGAAAATACGGGGATTTAAATGCAGGATATTCGCCTATAAGGGATGTCCGGGGGGTAAAAAAGGTAGCTATCTCTAAATATAGGATAAACCCTGATTCCATCTTCTTAAGACATAAGACCACTAATCGCTCTCTTTATGACCGGGAATATTCCCGTTATAAGGCCTTGGGTTATTTCGACATTATTTTTCTTAATAATAGGCAGGAAGCTTCAGAGGGGGCAATCTCCAATATAATTATTGAAAGAAGAGGGAGGCTCTATACTCCGTCCTTTTCCTCAGGGTTGCTTCCGGGTATTTTTAGAGGAGATCTCCTAAAGAAGGGGATAGTTAAAGAAAAGGTTATACATTTTAGTGATCTTTTAGGGGCGGATAAGGTCTTTTTATGCAATTCTATCCGGGGAATGGTCCGGGTAGAGTTGAAAATTTAGTTGACAAACATTATAAATAGTGTATAATTTCTTCAATTGTGGGTGTAAGGAGTGGAAGTCTTGACCGTGAGGAGAAAGAGTGATGCGCCTTACGGTTTTTTTGTTTGTAGAGATCCCGCGCAGCTGACTAATCAGTAGGAAGATGCCCGGGATCAATTTCGGCAGTAACTTACTCATACTTTGTACTCGTAAGTTACGCCGTCATTGAGGAGGTGAGAAGTAAAGATGGCAAAAGGTAAAGTAAAATGGTTTTCTAACCAAAAGGGTTATGGATTTATTACTCCTGAAAATGGCGCTGATGTATTCGTACATCATACCGCTATCCAGGGTGATGGCTATAAGACTTTAGAAGAGGGCCAAGAGGTCGAGTTTGAGATTGAAAAAGGCCCTAAGGGAGAACAGGCTACGAAGGTAGTTAAGTTATAACCTTAAAGAGCTAAAAAACAGCGGGGTCGGATTAATAGTCCGGCCCCGTTTTTTATTATTAATTGAATTTTTATGATATAATTTCTACCTGTATGAAAAAACGCGTAGTTGTGGCAATGAGCGGTGGAGTAGACTCTTCGGTAGCGGCAGCCTTGTTAAGGGATAAGGGCCATGAAGTTATCGGGATTACTATGTGTTTTAACCTTCCCGAATTTAAACGCAAGAAGCCGGGATGCTGCAGCCTTAGCAGCATAGACGATGCCCGCAGGGTAGCCCATAAACTTGGGATAAAACACTATGTTTTAAATATGCAGAAAGAGCTGGAAGAATATGTAATCAGTGATTTCTGCTCGGAGTATATCATAGGGAAAACCCCCAACCCCTGTATTGTTTGTAACCAATATATAAAGTTTGGGTCGCTTTTAAGAAAGTCTATTGCCCTGGGAGGAAATTTTCTTGCAACCGGACATTATGCAAGGATCATAAAGAGCGGAGGGCTTTACTATATAAATAAGGCCGAAGATTTACTTAAAGACCAGTCCTATTTTTTATATCGCCTGGGGCAGAAAGAGTTAAGCTCTGTTATGTTTCCAATCGGAGGGTATTCCAAGGAGGAAATAAGAAAATTAGCCAGAAAATTTAAACTTCCGGTTGCGGAGAAAAAAGAGAGCCAGGAGATCTGTTTTCTTCCCCGTGACGATTACCGGGAATTTTTAAGGGAGAGGGTCAGGCGCAAAATAAAAAGCGGTTTTGTTGTGGATTTAAACGGCAGGGTCTTAGGAGAGCATAAAGGCATAGCTTATTATACGATAGGCCAGAGGCAGGGTTTGGGTATTGCCGCGGGCTATCCCGCTTATATATTGGAAATAAACCGCGAAAAAAACAGCATTATAATCGGCCCTAAGGAGCATGCATTCTCCAGGGAATTTTGGGTAAACAATTTGCATTTTGCAGGCAGGCCCATAAAAAAGAGAGTTGCCCTTAAGGTTAAAATACGCTATAATCATAAAGAAGGCGAAGCAGAACTGATTCCATCCAAGAATACAATCAGAATTAAATTTAGAAAACCGCAGTTTGCCGTAACGCCCGGACAGGCAGCGGTATTTTATACCCGTTCTAGAATCTTAGGCGGTGGGAAAATAGAGAAGGTTATTAGAATAAATGACTAAAGCATTAAGCCCTTTAGGGCAGAAGATCAGGGAGCTTAAAAAAAAGCGAAATGCTGTAATTCTGGCACATAATTATCAGCTTCCCGAGGTCCAGGAGGTTGCGGATTTTAGGGGAGATTCATTGGAGCTATCCCGGGTTGCCGCTAAAACTGACGCCGAGGTTATTGTCTTCTGCGGAGTATATTTTATGGCGGAAACTGCGGCGATACTATCTCCGCAGAAGAAGGTCATTATGCCCGATATTTATGCCGGTTGCCCGATGGCCAATATGCTCAAGGCTGATGAACTTAAGGAGTTAAAAAAGGGACATCCCGATGCAGTGGTGTTGGGGTATGTGAATACTTCCGCTGAGGTAAAGGCAGAGCTGGATTATTGCTGCACTTCTACCAATGCCATAGCCGTGGTTAATGCCTTGAGAGACAGGAAAGAAATAATTTTTGTCCCGGACAAATATTTGGCAGATTTTGTCGCGAAAAAAACCGGCAGAAAAATGATTATTTGGGATGGTTTCTGCCCTACCCATATAAAGATACTTCCTGAAGACGTAAAGAGGGAGAAGAAGTTTCATCCTTTTGCCAAGGTAATGGTTCATCCTGAATGCCTTCCGCAGGTGGTTAGTATGGCGGATGCCGTTATTTCTACTTCCCAGATGGCTAAGTTTGCTAAAGAGTCTGAGGCTACCGAGTTTATTGTAGGCACGGAGATAGGCCTGGTTTATCGCCTCAAGAAAGATAATCCTAAAAAAGAGTTCTATCCTGCTTCTGAGCGCGCGGTTTGCCCTAATATGAAGCGTACAACAGAAGAGAAGATAGTCTCTGCGCTGGAGGAGATGAAGGAAGAGGTAAGAGTACCCGAAGATATACGTATACGGGCCAAAAAGTCAATTGACAGGATGTTAGAGATAGTCTAGGTGAACATACCGATTGTTTATGAAGATGATGGTTTATTGGTAGTAGAGAAGCCTAGCGGGCTGCTTACCGTTCCTACCCCTAAGAATGAACAGCGTACCTTAACCAGTATATTAGGTTTATACCCTTGCCACCGGCTAGACCGTAATACCTCAGGGCTTATTATTTATGCCAAGACCAAGGCTTTGCAGCAGAAGATGGCGGATGAGTTTAGGCAGAGAAAGGTTAATAAGGTTTATGTTGCTTTTATTAATGGTTTGCCTCTTAAGGGAGAGGGGATAATTGAAAATAAGATTGAGGGCATGTTTGCGAAGACCCAGTATAGAGTTGTTGAAAGAAGGAATGGTTTTGCGGTTGTTCAGGTAAGGCCATTTACCGGGCGCACTAATCAGATACGGATTCATTTTAAGTCTATCGGGCATCCTATACTCGGAGAAGATAAGTTTGCGTTTCGCAAGGACTTTAAGATAAAGGCTAAGAGGCTTATGCTTCATGCAAGCAGGCTGGAATTTAAGCATCCCCTCAGCGAGAAGGTTATGGTTATTGATTCGGAAATACCGCAGGCAATGAAGGATTTTCTGGAAGAGCACGCGGATTAAGGCAGGGAGCTGGCAGGCAATGAATATAACAGATGCAATTATTTTAGGCATTATCGAGGGGGTTACGGAATTCCTTCCCATATCTTCTACCGGGCATCTTATTCTTGCTGCCCGCTGCCTAGGGTTGGCCCAGACTGAATTCGTAAAGAGCTTTCAGATTGTTATACAGTTAGGGGCGATTCTTTCGGTGATAGTTTTATACTGGAAAACATTCTTGTCAGGCGTAGGCCTCTATAAGAAACTGCTGGTTGCCTTTATCCCCACTGCAATCATCGGCAGTATTTTTTACAGGTTTATTAAGGGTTACCTTTTCGACAATAACAAGGTAATCATTTGGGCGCTTTTATTGGGAGGGGTTGCGATTATATTATTTGAGTATTTTTACCGTGAGAAAGACGAGGCGGTTAAGGAATTATCCTCAATTTCATATACTCAGGCATTCTTAATCGGGATCTTTCAGTCCTTAGCCGTTATTCCCGGCGTCTCGCGCGCTGCCGCAACTATTATAGGCGGGCTTATTGTCGGGCTTAGTAGAAAGATAATAGTGGAGTTTTCTTTTTTGCTTGCTGTGCCTACGATGGCTGCCGCTGCAAGCCTGGATCTTTTAAAAAGCGCGAATTCTTTCAGCAAGGGGCAGTTTGCGGTTTTGGTTATGGGGTTCCTCGTATCTTTTATAGTCGCTCTTTTAGCGATAAAGTTTTTGCTTATCTTTATCAAAAAGCATAATTTTGTACCTTTTGGTATATACAGAATATTGTTAGCGTTGGTTTTCTGGTTTAAACTTCGTTAGGAGGCTGTAATGAGCGTAATTGTGTTAGGTACGGTTGCCCTGGATGATGTCAAGACCCCCTTTGGCAAGCGCCAGAACCTGCTGGGAGGATCTGCCGCGCATTTTTCTATGTCTGCAAGGCTTTTTACTAAGGTGAGTATTGTGGCTGTTGTAGGAGGAGATTTTCCGCAGAGTAATATAAGCTTTCTAAAAAGCAAAGGGCTGGATTTATCTTCTCTCTCTATGCAGGAGGGGAAAACTTTCCATTGGGCAGGCGAATATAAGGGTGAGGATCTCAACACTGCTATTACCCTGAAGACAGAATTAGGGGTTTTGTCTTCATTCAGGCCCAGCATCGTTAAGGGCCAGCAGGGGATACCTTATTTATTTTTAGCTAACCTTGACCCCGATATACAGCGGCATTTGTTGAAGATTATGCGTCTACCTAAGATTGTTGCCTTAGATAGCATGAATTATTGGATAGATACAAAGCGCAAGTCTTTGCTTAGGCTCCTGAAAGACGTTGATATCTATTGCGCAAACGATAAGGAGGCGATGAGCCTTTCTTGCGAAGATAGCCTTATTAAGGCAGCTAAGGCCTTGCATAAGATCGGCCCCAGGATGGTATTGATAAAAAAGGGCGAGCACGGCGTATTGTTTTACAATGGCAAATATTTCTTTTCGCTTCCGGCGTATCCAGCTGAGAGGGTTGTTGATCCTACCGGCGCAGGGGATACCTTTGCCGGAGGATTTATGGGTTATTTAGCCAAGGCAGGCAAGGTTAACGATAAGATAATAAAGGATGCCCTTGCCTACGGCACTATAGCAGCCTCATTTAATATTGAAGGTTTTGGATTGGAGGTCTCCTCTAAGCTGAAAATGCGCGATATTGATAAGAGGCTGACTAGCTTTAGAAAGTATGCTTCTTTTTAAGGATATGAGTTTATAAAAAGGGGGATTTATGCTTGAGGATACGATATTGAGCGACTATAAAGAGGCGATGAAGGCCAAAGATAGCTTAAAGAGTTCAGTTATAAGTTTTTTGCGGGCAGAGCTGATCAATCTGGCAACCTCTAAGAAAAAGAGTAAACTGGATGACCTAGACGTTATTTCGGTGATTAAGAAACAGATCAAGCAGCGCAGGGATTCTATTGAGCAGTTCACCCAGGGCGGGCGTTTGGAGATGGCGCAAAAAGAAGAGAAAGAAATGGAGATATTAAAAAGCTACCTGCCTCCTGAATTATCCGCTGAGGAGATTAAAAAAGTAATAGAGGAGATTGTTGTTTCTCTGGGTGCCGGCGGGATGAAGGATATGGGAAAAGTGATGAAAGAGGTAAATGCAAAGATATCATCTCAGGCAGACGGAAAGTTAATCAGTGATTTGGTGAGGGAGCGGCTTTCTTCTTAATAGATGTTTTCGTCATTAAGTATAAGAAATTTCCGGGTCTACTGGTTGGGGATGCTGGTATCTTTAATAGGGACCTGGATACAGCAGGTAGCCCAGAGTTGGCTTGTATTCGAACTTACTAGTTCGGCTTTTCTTTTGGGTGTAGTAGGTTTCTTAAATTCCATTCCGGTCCTCATCTTATGCCTTTTCGGCGGAGTTTTGGCTGACCGTTTGAATAAAAGAAATATTCTCATCGCTACTCAAATTGCCTTTATGGTTTTGGCTTTTATCCTGGCTACCCTTACCCAGCTTAAGATTATTACGCCCTTTCAAATAATGGCGGTGGCTATATTAAACGGCGTGGTTATGGCCTTTGACGCTCCCGCGCGCCAGTCTATAGTAGTGGAGCTTGTGGGTAAAAAACACCTTTTCAACGCTATAGCCTTAAATTCCGTAGCCTTTAATTCCTCACGGATTATCGGACCGGCATTAGCCGGCATATTGGTAGCTACCATCGGCATGAGCGGGTGTTTTTATATTAACGGGATAAGCTTCTTGGCGGTTATCATTGCCTTATTTTCGGTAAGAATAGTTAAAACCCAGAATAAATTTAGCCATAGCAATACCTTCCAAGATTTGAAAGACGGCCTTATCTTCATAAAGAGTAACCGGTTAATATTGGCTTTAATCAGCATGGTAGCGGTGGTGAGCTTATTTGGGGTTGCGCATGTAATCCTTATGCCTATATTTGCTAATGATGTTTTAAATGTGGGGATAAAGGGGCTGGGGGTTTTGATGTCTTCGGCCGGGCTCGGGGCTTTAATCGGAGCTTTAATCTTAGCCCGCCTGGGAGATTTTAAATATAAGGGCAGGCTTTTATTATTCTCTGCGATGGTTTTTTCTGTCTCGTTAATAATATTTTCGTTATCCAAGACGTATTTGTTATCTATCATTGCTTTAATATTAATAGGATTATCAAGCGTTACTGCCGTGGCTTTAGTAAATACCCTTTTACAGGTTAAGGTTGAGGATAGGTTTAGGGGGAGGGTAATGAGCGTATTTATGCTTACCTTTGCCGGGATGATGCCTTTCGGCAATTTAATCGCCGGAAGCCTTGCCCAGGCTGCGGGGGTTTCTTTCGCGCTTCTCTTCGGAGGGATAACTTGTGCGGTATTCTTTACGGCAATAAATATTATATATCCTGAGATAAAAGATATAAGTTAATTCTAATGGCTATTGACTTTCTCTGCGGATTTGTTAAAATTAATATAACAATTAAGGAGGTAGGAAAAATGAAAAATGGCATAGTTATTATAATACTCTTTGTTTTTGCGGGTTTATTTTACGGTTGCGGCAAGAAGCAGCAGCCATTGGAAGAGATGCAGCAGCCGATGTCCATGGAAACACTTGTCACCATGAGTACGACCTCTACTGCTGTGGAACAGGTAAGGGCGCCTGAGGTAAAAGCAAGCACCTCTGTTTTAGGCCCGGTATCTTCATCAGTTTCTAACCTTGGTCCGCTTCCTCCGTCAGGTCCTTATAAACCGACGCCAAACGATATTCAGACTGCCCTTAAGAATGCAGGTTTTTATACCGGGGCGATTGACGGCAAGATCGGGCCGAATTCTAAAAAGGCCATAACCGAGTTTCAGAAGAGTAATGATTTGGTGGTGGATGGCAAGGTGGGCCCTAAAACTTGGGCTGTATTAAGCAGATATCTTTCTCCTGTTGCGCAGGATAGCGCTAAGCCGCGTTAAAGTATCTCCGCAATATTTTCAATAGCAGTATTATAAAGTCCCGACATTTTGTTGGGATTTTATATTTTTGGGTGTTATAATAATATCTATGCATGATTTCCCGCGTGATTTTCTCTTCGGGGCGGCAACCTCCGCCCATCAGGTAGAAGGCAATAATTCGTTAAGCGATTGGTGGGAGTATGAATTAGCCGGTAAGTTAAAATACCGCTCAGGCGATGCCTGCCGGCATTATGATCTATATGAACAGGATTTTGATTTAGCTAAAGAGCTAAACCATAATTGCCACCGGCTTTCAATTGAATGGAGCCGGATCGAGCCTGAGGAGGGCAGGTTCTCTTTAGAGGAGCTGGGGCATTATAAAAAGGTAATCCTGGCCTTGCGCAGGCGCGGGTTAAATCCAATAGTTACACTGCACCATTTTACCAATCCTAGCTGGTTTGCCAGGCGCGGCGGCTGGGGCCTAAGGGAGTCTTCGGATTTATTTTTACGCTATGTATCTAAGGTTGTAGAAGAGTTATCGGGAGAAGTCCAATTCTGGGTTACGATAAATGAGCCCATGGTCTATCTCTATCATTCCTATCTCTTGGGGGTATGGCCTCCCCAGGAGAAGTCATTACCCAAAACCCAAGCGGTGAAGAATAATTTACTTCGGGCGCATATTAATTCTTACCGCCTTATCAGGGCTATATATCAGAAAAATAATCTAGGCAGGCCCCTGGTTAGCGTTGCCCAGAATATGCAGGCCTTTGTGCCTTGCGTTGCCACCTTAAGGAATAATATAGCCGCTTATTTAAGGGCTAAGTCTTTTAATCTAGAATTTATAGAGAAGTCAATACGTGCCCGCGCCCTGGACTTTATCGGGGTAAATTATTACAGCCGCAGCCTTGTGGAGTTGAGGGGATGGGGTATTAAGAACTTTGCTATGGATATCTGCGAAGGGAAACACAGCATCCTTAAGAAGAACTCTTTGGGCTGGGATATTTATCCCGAAGGGTTTTATGATATATTAGTCGCTTTAAAAAAATACAACCTTCCGGTTTTTATCCTGGAGAACGGTATTTGTACTGAAGATGACTCTTTACGCTGGTCTTTTATCCGCGACCATTTAAACAAATTAGGCCAGGCAATCTCTTCAGGGGTAAAGGTTTTAGGTTATATTTATTGGTCTTTAATCGATAATTATGAATGGGATAAGGGTTTTGCCCCCAGGTTCGGTTTAATTGAAGTAGATTACAATACCTACCAGCGTAGAATCAGGGATAGCGCCAGAAGGTTTGCCCAGGTATGCCTTAAAGGGAAAGTTTAGATGATGGAACTTGATGATTTAGACGTAATAATACGCGATTTTCCTTTATTTGCCGGCCTCTCTAAATTAGAACGCAGGGTGATTAAAAGGTGTGCCAGGCTGGCTCCTTATAAAAAGGGTGATATTATTTATGCCGAAGGCTCTCCTCCCAGTGCCTTCTACTGCCTTATTTTGGGCCGGGTGGTTATTTATACCCTGGGTGAGGATGGTAAAGAGAATATACTTGAGCACTTGCACCACGGAAAATATTTCGGGGTTATCTCCCTACTTACCAATGAATCGCATTCTGTTACTGCTAAGGCTACTAATGATTCTTCCCTTCTGATTATCGATAAAGAAGATTTTGATTGTATTTTGGCTAAATTACCGAGATTAGCAATTGATTTAAGCCGCATGCTTTCACGCAGGTTAAAGCGCAAGGATATCCATCAGAAAACAATTTTTGAGAGTACGGTTGTTTCAGTCTTTAGTTCTCATTCCCAGGCGGGCAAAACTGTTTACGCGCTTAATTTAGCCCTGAGCCTAAAGAGGGAGACCCGCAAGTCTGTTATCATATTGGATATCCTGCCCCTCGATAAGAGACACAGCCTTCCTTATAGGTTGGGTATTCAAGATCAAAAGATATTTGATCTCGCTAAAGATTTTACAGACGGCCTGAGATCGGCTAAGGATTTTATCCTTAAAAGTAAATTTGATGTTGATCTTTTATGTTTTTATTATAATCCCGAGGATGAGGCCTGTGTAAGACGGCTGGTAGGAATCTTAAGCGGTTTGGTTAATGATTACCACTATCTTGTTCTTGACCTGCCTTCTTTGATGGACCGCAATATCTTTAGCATATTGAATCAGTCTGATATAATCCATCTTTTAAGCGGGCCTGACGATTTAGACTTAAAAAAGACGCATAATCTTACCCAAAGATTAATGGATGAGTTCGGCTTTCAGGAGAATAAAATAAATATTATAATTAATGAGTATAAGTTATCTAAGATTACGCCTATGGAGCAAAGCCAGATTTTAGGGCGGAATATATTTGCGACCCTCCCTAGGATTGTATTCGGCGATTTGGACAGGTTAATATTAGACAGCCCTGATTGCGAATATTCAAGGGCAGTGCGCAGGATTGCCCGTTACATAGGTGAATCAATGGTTGGGCTGGTTTTAGGCGTAGGCGTGGGCTATGGCTTTTGCCATATCGGAGTATTAAAGGTTATAGAAGAAGAAAATATTCCTATTGATATTATCGCAGGTTCAAGTATAGGTTCTTTGATTGCCAGTCTTTGGGCAACGGGCAAATCCAGCTCGGAAATATTAGAGATTACCGGTGAGTTTAAGGAACCTAAGCATATCTGGGGGCTTGTAGATTTAACTATCCCCCAGTTGGGTTTTATTAAAGGAAATAAATTGCACAGGTTTTTGAAGAAATACCTCGGGGATAAGACTTTTTATGATGTACGCCTGCCCTTAAAGATTATTGCCAGCGATGTAAAGAGGAAAGAGCCGCGTGTTTTAGATAAGGGACTTTTAGTTGACGCGGTTATGGCTAGCTGTGCTATGCCCGGGGTATTTAAACCTTTCAGGTTTAAAGAAGACTTACTTTTTGACGGAGGGGTAATTAACCCTTTGCCCACTGAGCCTCTCTTTAAGATGGGCGTGAAGAAGATTATTGCGGTTAACGTCACCCCTTCGCGGGAAGATATATTACGCCAGTATGACCGGATAAAAGAAGATATGAAGGTCAACCTGGTAAGCGGGCTTAAGAAAAAGAACTGGTTTAACCTGGGGAATTATTTTAAAAATTCTTTCGGGACAAATATACTGGATATTGTATTTAGCAGCGTTGAGATACTTCAGTCAGAGGTAGCTAAGAAGGAAGCGCAATTAGCAGATGTAGTTTTACATCCTGATACTTCAGGGTTATACTGGTTAGAGCTGCATAAGGCAAGAGAATTTGCTAAACGGGGGGAAGAAGAGGCGCGTAAGAATTTGGATAAAATTTGGCAGGTTATTAATGATTAGGAGGAAACTATGAAAACAATAAAACTATTTTTATTTTTCTTGATTCTTTTTCTTCTCAGCGGCTGCTGTGGCCCTCAAGAGGCAGTCAGGGGGTTCTTGGGAAAATCCACCAAGGTCTTAGAAGATAAGCGTAAAGACGCTATAGCCAGGGATTTTAATCTGGATTTCGATGCAGCCCGCGGTAGAATAAAGGCTGCCTTAAAAAAAGAGGGCTCCCATATTTACAGGGAGGATTTATCTTTAAATCTTATTGCTGTCTATATCTCTGAGACTGATACAACCCCCGTGGGAATATTTCTAACTGCCTTAGATATAGATAATACGAGGGTTGAGATATCCAGCCCTTCTATTTACGGTAAGGAAGTTATCGCTAAAAATATTTTCCAAGCCCTGAAAGGAACCTTAGATGAAAAGAAACAATAACTGTTGTGTCAATGAACTTATTAAAAAATGCCATGCTACTGCTAAATTAAAGGGCTGGTGGGATAACCAGCGTAACGAAGGAGAGCTCATTGCGCTTATGCATTCGGAATTATCCGAGGCACTTGAGGCAATGCGTAATCACTTAGGGCAAAGTGCCATAGCCGAAGAATTAGCTGATTGCTGCATACGTATTTTTGATTACTGCGGCGCAAGAAAAATAGATTTAGGCAAGGCTCTCTTAAAAAAGATGGCATATAATAAAACCCGTCCGATAAGGCACGGCAAGAAATTTTAGTTTTTTATTATGATTAAAAAACGAGACAGTTGGGGTTCGCGCCTGGGGATTATTATGGCGGTTGCCGGATCGGCAATAGGGTTGGGAAATTTTTTGAGATTTCCGGCTAAGGCTGCCGCAAATGGGGGCGGTGCTTTTATGATCCCCTATTTTGTCTCATTCTTATTGTTAGGGATACCCTTAATGTGGGTGGAATGGACATTAGGGCGTTACGGAGGCGGCTATGGGCATGGGACTGCTCCGGGTATTTTCCATAGCCTATGGAGAAAAAACCGTTTTATAAAATATTTCGGAGTTATAGGGATATTCGGGCCGCTGGTTATTTTTATTTACTATATATATATTGAGTCCTGGACCCTGGCTTACAGTTTCTTCGCCATCTCGGGTAAATATTCCGGTTTCTCTGATTTAGCGGGGATGAAGAGTTTTCTTTTAGGATTCCAGGGTTTGGAGAAAAACCAGTATTTTAACGGCCTTAAGACCGCATATCTTTTCTTTTTAGCTACTTTTCTTTTGAATATAGTAGTTATATATTACGGTATAAGGGGGGGAATTGAAAAGTTGTGTAAATTTGCAATGCCCCTTTTATTCATCTTTGCCTTAATTTTAATGTTCAGGGTATTTACCTTGGGTGCGCCGGATACCCTTAAGCCCGATTGGAATGTTTTAAATGGTTTTGGTTTTCTATGGAATGCAGATTTTTCTGCATTAAAATCAGCTAAGATCTGGCTTGAGGCAGCAGGCCAGATATTTTTTACTTTAAGCGTAGGGATAGGGGTAATTTTAACCTATGCAAGTTATCTCTCCAAGGGGGATGATGTTGTGCTCTCGGGGCTTACTGCTGCGAGTACCAATGGTTTTGCGGAGGTTATACTGGGGGCAAGCATTATCATTCCTGCGGCCTTTGTTTTCTTTGGCCCGGTGGATATGCAGTCAATCGCTAATTCAGGAGTTTTTAACTTAGGTTTTGTTACGATGCCCTTAGTTTTAAATAAACTGCCCTTATCCGAGTTTATGGGGTTTTGCTGGTTTTTTCTTTTATTCCTGGCGGGGATTACCTCTTCAGTATCCCTGGCGCAGCCGGCAGTAGCTTTCTTAGAAGATGAATTTAATATAACAAGAAAGAAGGCCGCCGCAATCTTTGGCCTTATTGCCTTCTTTCTTTGCCAGCCTGTAATATTCTTTCTGGGGAGGGGGGTTGTGAATGAATTAGATTTTTGGGGAGGAACATTCTTTTTAGTGGTTTTTGCCACTATAGAGGTTATACTATTTGCCTGGGTCTTTGGAATGGAGCGGGCATGGGATGAGATACATAAGGGTGCAGATATGCGGGTGCCCAAGATCTATAAGTTTATTATTAAATATGTGACTCCGCTGTTTCTATTTTTTATATTGGGGATGTGGCTTAAGCAGGAGTGGCTGCCTATTATTTTAATGAAAGGGGTTGCCTCTGCAGACCGTCCTTTTGTTCTTGGAACGCGTTTAGGGTTATTGTTTATTTTCCTAATCTTGGCTATTTTGGTTAAAATAGCCTGGAGCAGGAGAGGTAATTTAGGGAAGGGCTTAAATGAAAGTTAGCGGGTGGTTTTTGCTGGTTACCTCCTGGGTTCTCATCGCAGGGCTTTTTTTGTTTTGTCTGTACAGGATTATATTAAAAAAGGAATTTAAATGAGCCAATTGGCAAATTTACTTACTACCCTAAGTTTGTTTTGCGGTTTCTACTCGGTATTATTATCTTTATCCGGGCAATTTACATTTTCCGCTTATGCTATTATTTTATCCGTAGTCCTGGACGGTTTCGACGGGCAGGTGGCGCGCAAAACCCAGGCATCCAGTGAATTTGGCAAAGAGTTGGATTCTTTGGTGGATGTGGTTTCTTTCGGCATTGCGCCGGTATTATTGGGTTATATTTTCATTTACCGGAAATTCTATTTTCTGGCAATAACTGTCCTTTTTATCTATCTTTTGTGCGCGGTAATCAGGCTAGCAAGGTATAATATTGTAACAAAGGCTTGCCAGGATAATTGTTTTAACGGCCTTCCGACTACCGTAAGCGGGGGGATTTTAGCTTCTTTTGTTTTAGTATGCAGGTATAAGGAGATCTCCGCTCAATCGGTGAATGCATCATTTATTTTGTTGGTTTTGATATTGGCATGCCTCATGGTCTCAAGAATTCGCTATTTAAACCTTGACGGGCTGAAGAAGGCATTGGGGAATATGTTAAAACCTGTAATTCTAGCCTTATTTTTTATTTTTATTCTGGCTTTGTATTTTAATAAGGCGGGCATATTGTTGTTCTCCATCTTTTTAATCTACTTGATTTTTTCGCCATTTGTGGTAAAAAGATTAAACAACGTTTAAGGTAAATTTTAGCCGAGGTAGCTCTCCTCCTACGCCCTTCAATAAGGCAGTTGATGGTAGGGCTTCGGAGGATTCGCCAACAAAAAGATTTAGCCGAGGTAGCTCAGTGGTAGAGCGCGGCCCTGAAAAGGCCGGCGTGGGAAGTTCGATTCTTCTCCTCGGCACTGTATAAAAAGAGGGGGTTTTCATAACCCCCTCTATTTTTATCTTTCAAAACCCCTACTATTCTTAAGCCGGTAGTGATATAATATTTTAAGATTGGCTTGATAATAAGGGCAATCCAAGGTAGGGCTAACCTAGGTTTTAGGAAAGGGGGGTAACTTTATGCCAAAGAAAAATATCGTTTTTTTGTTTTTCATTTTATCAACGGTTTTTACTCTCTATGGTTGTGCTGGCGTGAAAACCCCTAAATCCGGATTCCTGCAGGATTATTCTGGATTCCAGGTTGACTTAAAAGATAAAAGTCTTTTGTGGTACGAGGCGGCAGGGGTTGACTGGAAGCGTTTTAATAAGCTTATGATTGATGAGGTAGTGATTTATTATCATCCTAATGCCCGCGGCCGTTCGATCAAGCCTGAAGATTTAATGAAATTAACGGAGTATTTCAGGGAAATAGTAGTTAAGGAAATCAGCGACAGATATCCGGTTGTTGATATGCCCGGCCCCGATGTTTTAAGAATTCGGGCGGCGATTACTGATGTTATCCCGACAAGCCCGGCGTTAAATATTTTAACTACCGCATCTATCGGGTTTCCTTTAGATATGGGCGGTGCGGCCATAGAAGCGGAGTTTTTGGATTCGGAGACAGGCAAACGCCTTGGAGCAGTGGTAGATATGAAGCTAGGCACACCGCTAGATATAAAGGGTTTTACTTCTTTAGGGCACGCAAAAACCGCTTTTCAGCAGTGGGCGAGAGAATTAAAGCAAGCCCTTCAGGAGGAGTAGGGATATATAGAATAGGAGGATCTGGATGAATAAGAAAATATTGTTATTAGTTCTAGTAGTTTTTAGCTGCCTATTTATTACTAATTACTTTACTTCCTGTTTTGCTTATCAGCAGGTTGAGCTCGACCCTGCGTATTTAAACGGAAGGGTATCTTACGTGGATTTTGTAGGTTCAACTATAACTATAAAGTTTACTCAGCCGGATGGCGGTAGCGATGAGCTAACCTTCTCTATCACGCAGCATACAAGGATTAATAAGGATGACCTTATGCTTTCTATCTCAGACCTTAGAGAAGGGGATGAGGTTATCGTGCAGTATTATGATGACCCGATGTCGTTTACGGCCTTAAAAGCAGCCAGAATAAATATTAAACCTTCTAATTAATAAATTGTTACTTTAAGCTTATAGCAGGCCTGATATGCGCAGAATTGTGATTTTTCTTTTATTAGTGTTACTGGTCTTAGGCTGGGGATTATTTATACTCCAGGCCAGATTGCAAAAGGATTCCGATAGAAGGGTTGCTAAGCTTGTTTGGGAGGAGATAAATTACCGCAGGGAGATTGAAGATTCAATTAAGCAGGGGATTGAGGAGCAGAAGAAGAGCCACGCCTTTATTATGCAGCTTGATTATGAAAGGCAAATTACGGATCTTATAAGCCGGGAGATATCAAAGTTAGAGGATAAGCAGCTTAGATTGCAAGAAGAGCTTGGGGCGGCCGTCTCTAAAGAGGCGCTAAATTACCAACAGGCCCAGAGGGATTATGAATTTAAACTTTCGGAATATAAAGGGCAATTGGATGGCCAGGGCGTTCTATTAAGGGATTTCCTGCTGCAGCTTAAAGATTACGGCGTTAGATTATCGGAAGATAACAAAACAATCCAGGATTTAGAAAAGAAGATAGATGCTCAGGGCAGCCGGATAATGAAGCAGGAAACACAGCTGGAGGCAATTGAAAAAGAGCTTAAGTCTGTTCTCGATAAAATGGAAGAAATAAAAACGGGGCCGGAATATTGAGTCCCAGCCCCGTTTTTATTACGTTACGTAAATTTATATTTTGGTAACGTTAGTTGCCTGGTCGCCTTTAGGGCCTTGAGTAACCTCGTATTCTACCCCCTGGCCTTCCTCTAAGGTTTTATAGCCTTCACCAGATAGAGCGCTAAAATGGACAAATACGTCCTTTCCGTCTTCACCGGTAATAAAGCCATATCCTTTTTGATTTGAGAACCACTTTACTTTACCTTTTGCCATCTTCTATTTTTCACCTCCTCCAATAAAAAAGCCGTAAAGCCCACTTTTAGTGGTATTAGCTTTACGGTTTATTTGTTTCCTGTAAAAAAATCGTAACTTCTCCTTGCAACGTTAATAACATAAATAGTTTAGCATTATTTTCTGTTTTGTCAAATATTTTTTCTTGGACTAATCTCGCAAAAGTTGATATAATTACATAAATTCATATGCCGATGTAGCTCAGTTGGTAGAGCAGGACTTTCGTAAAGTCAAGGTCGGTGGTTCGATTCCACTCATCGGCTTTAGGTTAAAATGTCTAAATTCCGCAAGGTATTAAAAAACCGCAATTTCTTCTTTCTCTGGCTGGGCCAGATTATTTCCCAGCTGGGGGATAGGTTGGGGCAGATGGCCTTAATCGCCTTTGTTTATTTAAGGTCGCCCGGTTCGACTATGGATATGGCCAAGATCCTCTCCTTTACTATAATCCCGGTATTCTTGATCGGCCCGGTTGCCGGTGTTTATGTTGACCGGTGGGATAGGCGAAGGACGATGTATATTTGCGACCTATTGCGGGCAGTTTTAATTTTTACAATACCCTTCTTCCTCTTTTATTATAAGAGTATTGTCCCCATATATATTATAATCTTTCTGGTTTTTTCTATCGGCAGATTTTTTGTTCCCGCTAAGCTTTCCATAGTTCCTGACTTAGTGGATAAGAAAGATTTATTAATTGCCAACTCGCTGGTAAATATTACCGGTATGCTTGCCGCGGTATTGGGTTTTGGTATCAGCGGAGTACTGGTTGAATGGGTAGGGCCTAAAAGCGGGTTTTACCTTAATGCCTTAAGTTTTCTTACCTCCGGTCTCCTTATATTCTTTATAGCTAAGAGATTCGGTTCGCAGAATATAGATTTCATGGAATTAAGCCGGGAGATAGTGGAGACGATTAGAAAGTCTGTGCTCCAGGAGATTAAAGAGGGGGTTTTGTATTTTATACGTAAAAAAGATATCCGGCTTACCGCAAGCATCATGTTTATACTCTGGTCGGCCCTGGGAGCGGTTTATGTAGTCATGATTGTTTTTGTCCAGGATGTTCTAAAGTCAGCGACTAAGGATTTAGGGCTTCTGGTTATGTTTTTAGGTATAGGCCTATTCACCGGATCGATCCTTTACGGACGTTTTGGGCAGCGGTTAAGCCATTATAAGATTATATTTTCTTCGCTGGCATTAAGCGGGGTTATGCTTATTATTTTCACGCTTACTATAAATCGCTACCCGTGTTTTTTTACTGCCGCATCTCTGGCATTTATATTAGGTAATACTATTTCTCCGATTATGATCGCTTCAAATACGATAATACATAAGGCAAGCGATAATGAGATGATGGGAAAGGTATTCAGCTCCCTTGAGATTGTCATGCATTTAGGTTTTCTTCTGTTTATGTTTATAAGCAGCCTATTGGCAGAGAGGTTTTCGCACACCTCAATTCTTATCACTGTCGGGTGTATATTTAGTTTTGTGGGTATAGCCAATATAATTGTTAAACGTAAGATCCCATGGTTAGATTAGAAGATAATAAGTTTTATACTGAAGCTAAGCCTTTAGAGGCCCTGCCTCTGCCCGCTAAGGTTTACATACCTTTATCACAGCATTTAGGAAAGCCCTGTCTTTCTCTTGTAAAGGCAGGGGATTCTGTCTCTTTGGGCCAGAAGATAGGCTCTGTAGAGGCCCATGTTTATTCTCCCGTGCATGCCTCTGTTTCAGGAAGGGTTAAGGCAATAGTTGATTGGCCGCATCCAGTATTAGGCAGGGCTAAGGCAGTTGTTATCGAGGCGGATGACAGCTGCGGGCCGCAGAAGATGGATTATCTCCCACGGGAGGATATTGGTGAATTGACCGCGGAGAACATAAAAAATATTATTTTCGATTCCGGGATTGTAGGGATGGGGGGTGCCAGTTTCCCCGCGCATATAAAGTTGAATCCTCCTAAGCAAGTTGAGGTCTTGATTATAAATGGGGCTGAGTGCGAGCCTTACCTGACTGCTGATTACCGTTTGATGCTTGAAAAAACGCAGGAAATTATTAAGGGTATTGAGCTGGTTGTGAAATGCCTGGGGATAAAAAAAGTTTTTATCGCCATTGAAGATAATAAGCCTGAAGCTATTAAGGCCTTCAGGTGTTTCAATTATAATATATGCGTCTTAAGTTCGGCATATCCCCAGGGTGGGGAGAAACAGTTGATTAAGAGCGTATTGAATAAAGAGGTGCCGCGCGGGAAGCTGCCTTTTGATTTAGGTGTGGTGGTGCATAATGTGGCGACGGTATTTGCAATATACCAGTCGGTTTATTTGAATAAGCCGCTTTTCGAGAGGGTAGTTACGGTTACCGGGTCTATACTTGAGAAACCGAAGAATTTATTAGTCCGCATAGGTACGCCGATAAAAGAGTTAATTGCATTTTGTTCGCCGCTTAAGGAAGAGCCGGCTAAGATTATTAACGGCGGGCCGATGATGGGTATTGCCCAATATAGCACTGATGCGCCGGTTATTAAGTCTACTAACGGTATATTGTTGCTGAGTAAGAAAGAGGCTGCCCCCCTGCCGGAGGAATATTGTATTAGATGCGGAGCCTGCGTAAGGGAGTGCCCTGCAGGGTTATTGCCTTGCATGATAAATTTGGCCTCTGAAAGATCGATCTGGCAGGAGGCAATAAGCTATGGAGCCCTGGATTGCATAGAATGCGGGGTGTGCAGTTACGTCTGTCCTGCCAACCGCCGGCTGGTACAATCTATTAAAAGGGCTAAGCTGGAGGCGGTAAGATGAAGGAGACGTTGAGGTTTGGCTTTATATTAGGGATTATATGCATTGTAGCAGCAGGATTACTGGCAGGTGTAGATATTTTAACAAAACCGAAAATTATTGCACAGGAGAAGCTTGAGGAAGGGATAAGTTTAAAGGCTATTTTCCCTTCAGCGCATCATTTTGATGAAGTGAGAGATGGCAGGGAAGTAATCTATTACAAGGCCCTTGATAATGATGGTAAATTTATAGGCGTTGCCTTTAAGGCCTCCGGAAAAGGATATGCCGGAGAAATAAAAACACTGGTAGGGATGCTTAGCGAGGGAAGGATTACCGCAATTAAGATAATGTCTCAGAATGAGACTCCGGGGTTAGGTTCGCGTATTGCCGATACAAATTTCACCGCACGGTTTAAGGAGAAAAGCGATTTATCCGGGGTTGAGGCAATCACCGGCGCCACTATCTCCTCCAGAGCGGTTATTGATTCGGTGAAAAAGAAGGCAGAAGAGATAAGGTTGAGGGTAAAAAATGAGAGATAACCTTTTGGTAAGCACCTCTCCGCATTTACATAAAAAAGAATCCGTGAAAATGATTATGTGGCTGGTAACCTTAAGTTTAGTCCCCTCGGGTTTGGCGGGAATCTTTATTTTCGGCCTAGGTGCTTTATGGGTTATGGCTTTAGCTGTTGCCGCGGCAGTTATTACGGAGTTTGCCCTGCAAGCGGTTACTAGAAGGAAAATTACGGTTCTTGATGGCAGTGCCGTGCTCACGGGTTTACTCTTGGCTTATAATTTGCCCGCGGATGTACCTTTTTGGCTTCCCGTAGTGGGCGCGGTCTTCTCTATTGCTATAGGCAAACAGGTTTTCGGAGGCTTAGGCCAGAATATATTCAATCCTGCTTTGGTGGGCCGCGTATTTCTTATGGCCTCCTGGCCGAAATACATGACTACATTTGTAAAGCCTATGAGCTATGATGCAGTGACTTCAGCTACCCCTTTAGCTGCATTAACCGAAGGCAAGGCATTAGAGAATATTTCATACCTGGATCTTTTTCTAGGAAACCGCCCGGGCTGTATAGGGGAGGTGTGTATATTGGCGTTATTAATCGGCGCGGCATTTCTTTTGTTAAGAAAGTACATCTCTTGGCATATTCCCTTTTCTTATATATTTACTACCGGATTATTATCTTATGTGTTCGGAGCAAAAACCTTGTTTGCCGGAGATTGGATTTCCCATATTTTATCCGGCGGGCTGGTATTAGGCGCGTTTTTTATGGCCACGGATTATGTGACTTCTCCTTTAACTTATAAGGGTCAGCTTGTATTCGGGATAGGCTGCGGCTTAATAACTGTAGTAATCAGGTTATGGGGGGGCTACCCCGAAGGGGTTTCTTATGCCATTCTTATTATGAATGCGGCAACCCCTATGATTGACAGGTATACGCGGCCTAGGATTTATGGTTCTTAGAGGATGATACTATGAAGAGTCTTATAAAGGAATTCAGCAAAGGCATAACCGTACTTAATCCTACATTTGGGTTAATCTTAGGCTTATGCCCTACGCTTGCAGTTTCTACCTCGCTCTTTAATGCTGTAGGAATGGGTGTGGCGGCGACATTTGTCTTAGTTTTTTCTAATTTAATAATTTCTGCGTTACGTAATTTTATACCTGCGAGGATACGCCTTCCTTCCTATATAGTTATTATTGCAACATTTGTTACTGTCTGCGAATTGGGGATAAAGGCTTATCTACCGGGCCTAAGTAAATCTTTAGGTATTTTTATACCCTTAATTGTAGTGAACTGTATTATTATGGCACGCGCAGAGGCCTTTGCTTCCCGTAATCGTATCTTACCTTCCATCTTTGATGGTTTAGGTATGGGTGTTGGTTTTACTCTCGGCATTGCAATTATCGCCTTTATAAGAGAATTATTGGGTTCGGGAAGTATTGCCGGAATCGGGCTGTTAAAGAGCAATGAGTTTATTCTAGTGATGATTCTTGCCCCGGGGGCATTGCTGACTATGGGGCTTTTAATAGCGCTAAGCAGGTTAATGGGTTTAACTAAGAGGTAGCGGAGGATAAATGGAGATAAGCAGGATTATTTCAATAGCCATAAGCATGGTCTTTATCAATAATTTTATCCTCTCTAAATTTCTAGGGCTATGCCCTTTTTTAGGGGTATCCCGCAGGACCCAAGCGGCTTTTTCTATGGGGATTGCAGTTATCTTTGTAATGGTTTTTTCCGCCCTGCTCACCTCATTGATATACGCATTCGTCCTGGTACCTTTAAATATAGTATATCTAAGGACAATATTCTTCATACTTATTATTGCTGCCTTTGTCCAGCTAATTGAGATGGTAATACGCAAGAAGTCGCCTGCATTATATAAGGCATTAGGTATCTATCTTCCTCTTATTACTACAAACTGCGCTGTTTTGGGTGTAGCCATATTGAATATCAATGAGTTTTTTGTTCCCGGGGCGCCTGTTTATGCGGGTATTCTTTATTCAATCATTCAGGCCTTTTTTGCGGGTATAGGGTTTTGCGTAGCCCTACTCTTGATGTCAGGTATCCGCGAGAGGCTTGAATTTACTGATACGCCGATAAGTATGAAAGGGATACCGGTTGCTTTTATTGTTGCCGCAATCATGAGTCTTGCTTTTATGGGTTTCAGCGGATTTAAACTTTAAACTATGGAAATTCTTTATCCGATAATAGCCTTGGGGAGTTTAGGTCTTTTATTCGGCGTATGCCTTTCTTTGGCGGCTAAGAAGTTTTGCGTATCATCCGATCCCAGAATAGACAAAATACAGAATAATCTTCCCGGAGCAAACTGCGGCGCCTGCGGAATGGGAGGATGCTCTAGTCTTGCTGAGGCGCTCACCGAGGGCAAGTGCGGCATAGATAAATGTACGGTTGTTAATGATGATAACAAGATTAAGATTTCAGAGATACTGGGGGTAGAATTTAAGAAAAGCGCTAGGAAGATTGCTACTCTTCATTGTGCCGGAGGGGTAAAGGTAAAAAATAGGTATGTTTATAGCGGGATAGAAGATTGCGTAGCGGCAAATTTAGTTTTGGGCGGCCAGAAAAGCTGCGTATACGGATGTTTGGGTTTTGGAACCTGCGCCAGGGTTTGCCCCTTTGGCGCAATTAAGGTCTCTCAGGAAGGCCTGCCAGTTGTTGATAAAGATAAGTGCAGGGCCTGCAATAAATGCGTTGAAGCTTGCCCAAAGAAATTATTTAGCCTTACCGAGGAGACGCATAATGTTTTTGTAGCCTGCAGCTCTAAGGATATCGGTAAAGATACAAAGTCAGTCTGCCCCGTAGGCTGTATTGCATGCAGGCTGTGCGAAAAGGCCTGTAAATTTGACGCCATACATGTAGTAGACAATGTCGCGGTAATAGATTATAATAAATGTACTTCGTGCGGGGAATGCGTAAAAGTCTGCCCGATGAAGACCATAAAATCATGAAAAGAAATATCGCTGTATTCGCCTCTGGAAGGGGGAGCAATTTTATTGCCTTAGCCAAGGAGGCGCAAAGAGGCAGGCTTAATGGCGCTAATCTTGCGCTTCTGGTTTGCGATAACCCTAAGGCGCCTGTAATCTCTGCTGCCAATAAACTAAAGATTAAGGCTCTTTTGGTCAACCGAAGCATATTCACTAATAAGAAAGCCTTTGAGGATGCGATCATCCGTCATTTGAAGGAGAATAAAATAGAACTTATTGTATTGGCGGGATTTATGCGTATTTTAAGCGCTAGGTTTGTCTCGCTCTATAAGAATAGGATTATAAATATCCATCCTTCTCTTTTACCTGCCTTTAAAGGAGCTCATGCCATAAAAGATGCCTTTGATTACGGTATAAAGGTTACCGGTGTTACCGTACATTTTGTGGACGATAAGATGGACCACGGCCCGATAATTTTACAAAGAGAGGTAGTAGTTTCAGAAAGCGAGACCGTAGATTCGCTGGAAGAGAAAATCCATAAAGTAGAACACAGTATTTATCCTGAAGCCGTAAGCCTATTTATTAAGGGTAGATTAAGGGTAAAGGGCAGGAAGGTATTAATTACTACTCATTAAATCCGGTAAGCGCAGCGGCTTGATTGAATATAACTTTCTTTCCCGTCAGCAGGTTATTCATTTCTAAAGCTGAGAAATCCTTAAACCCGTAGATGTTGAGTGTATGGCGTATAATCTTCAAGATCTCTTTATCTATATCCGCGTTTTTCTCTGCCTCGGGCTTTTGGAATTTAAGCCTTATCCTATATTGTATCTGTTGGAGAATAAAGTCTTCAAATAGGATTTCTTTATATTGTATGGAATCTCCGTTAATATCGCCAATTATGTCCGGCGATATGTCGGTTTCTTGAATGGCGCGATGCTGGTATTCTCCCCAGGATATGATTCCGTAAGAAACCTTTTTAAAGTCCAGGTAATAAAAGGTTTCTTTAATTAAAAAGCCGTTTTTTGTATCGGCAATAATAATAGAAAAGAATTTAGGGCAGTTTTGTTCCGGTTCCTCCATGCTGAATATTACCCGTCGCAGGACTTTCCAGACGTTGTTTATTTTCTCAAACGCAGTTTTGTTGTATTTCATATCCTGAGATTTTTCTTCCTCAGGGATAGGCTTTATGAGGTATTGCGCCGTAAGCGTGCCGCTTATTAGTTTCGTACGGTTTTCTTGAAGAAGAAAGCGTTCAATAATTTTCTGGGGTTTATCGGATTTTTCAAGGATGCCTTCAGGTATGGGAAGATAAATCCAAAGGGTAGAGCCCATAAGGCGGACTTTGACATCAATGCCGTATTCTTCTTTAGAGATATCTTCTATAGCCCGGTCAATTCTTTCCTTAGGGTAGGTGGGGCATGTAGAAGATGTGCACCCGAATAAAATACCGGAGAGTAATATTATGTTAAAGAGAAGGCCGTACTTTGCCAAAACTCTTAAAAATTGCTTCAATTTCGTCATAATTAAGTTCTTCTTTGGCAAGCAGTTCTTGGGCTAACTTGTCCATAAGCGGCTCTTCTTTTTTTAATAGTTCCGTCACTTCGTTAAGGCAGGTATGTAATATATGCTGTACGTCTTTATCTAACGTTGATTTCATCTCCTCCGAAATGTTGCTGCTTATTTCCCAATTGCCCAGCAATCCGGATTTACCCATGCCGCAAGTCCAGACCATCTGGTGGGCATAGTACATTGCCGTTGAGAAATCCTGGTATACTCCGTTAGTGGTGGCGTTATATTTTATCTTCTCAGCGGCGAATGACCCCAGGCATACCTTGATCTGGCTTAGTAATTTATTCGAGTCTTTAATAAAGGTATCTTCTCTTTCCGGAGTCCAGGTAGCTCCCCCGGTTGGCCCGCGCGGGGTTATAGTAACTTTAAAGACATCCTGGGTGGGAGCGAAAAAGTAGGTAGTTATAGCATGCCCGGCTTCGTGATAGGCGGTTTGGAGTTTTTCTTTATCGCTAAGTCTTATCCTGCGTTTGATGCCTAAGGCTATTCTCTCCCTGGCTTCGTCAATCTCCCTCATGGATATAGCCTGTTTATTGTTGCGTACCGTTATTAATGCCGCCTCCCGGACTATATTAGCGATATCCGCGGGGCTTTGACCTACGGTTATACGCGCCAGCCGCTCGATCCTTACATCTTGAGGGTCGTATTTTACGTTGCTTAAATAATAAGAAAAAAGCTTTTGGCGATCGTCGAGATTCGGTTTATCTACGTATATTTTACGGTCAAACCTGCCCGGCCTAAGAAGCGCTTCATCCAGGACTCTTTCCTGTGCGTTGGTTGCTCCGATAAGGACAATGTTGTAATCTTTTTCCTTTAGCCCGTCCATCTCAACCAAGAGCTGATTTAAGGTGGTATTATGCTCCGTGGTTCCGCCAAACCCTTTGTCCATGGACCGTTGTGCGCCTACGGCGTCGATTTCATCGATGAAGATTATGCATCCGCCTTCTAATTCTGCTAATTGCTGGGCGCGTTTAAAAAGCGAGCGGATTCTTCCTGCCCCCACACCCACAAACATCTCGACAAATTCAGAACCCGACATTGAGATAAAGGGCAATCTAGCTTCGGTGGCGATAGCTTTAGCTAAATAAGTCTTCCCGCATCCCGGAGGGCCTAACATAAGTATGCCTCTTAATATTTTTCCTCCGATGCTTTGCAGCTGAGCGCGGTCTTTAATAAGCTTAACTACCTCTAATGCCTCTTCTTTTGCCTCATCCATTCCTATGACATCTTTCCAGGTGATGCCGATACTCCCGCCGTCTATTGATTTTTTTCCTGTCTTGGTGAATGATTGAGCCCCGCGCTTCATGAATAGCCAGTACCACATAAAGGTATATACTACGCCAAAAATAAGGGCCATTATCACCTGAAGGTAGAGCTGCAGAGGGATCATCGCCATTTGCGACTGCCTTAGGTAGGATTCTGCCTCGTTCCAGGCCTTGATTCCTCTTATAAGCAGTATTATCAGCGATACAGCAAGTGCTAAAAGCACCAGAATTACTACAATTTTTATCCAATGCAGTTTTAAATGAAATTTAATTTTCTTCCAGGTCATGGATTCTCCTTAGGGTATTATCTAGAGATATTAATAATGATTTAAGCTAAGATAACACAAGCATTAAGGTTAGTCAATCTTTTTTGAGGCAAAAGGACCTTTATTTTCCTTGACGCCATAAGCGGGATATGTATAATATAACTTCCCGTTATAAAACCAATCAAAATATAAGGAGGATGCAATGGCAAAAATCAATAAGGTATTAGCCCGAGAAATACTCGACTCCCGAGGTAACCCCACAATAGAGGTTGATTTGATTTTAGATAATGGCGTTTTAGGCCGGGCCGCTGTGCCTTCTGGCGCATCAACCGGAGATAATGAGGCCTTAGAGTTAAGGGATGGGGATAAAAAGCGTTACCTGGGTAAGGGCGTGCTTAAGGCAGTGGATAATGTTAATACCGTAATTGCCTCAAAGATAAAAGGTTTAGCCCCTGATTTTAATAAGATTGACGAGCTGCTTATCAATTTGGACGGTACGGAAAATAAGGGAAACCTCGGGGCTAATGCAATTTTAGGAGTCTCTATGGCCTGTGCCAAGGCTGCGGCAATATCCAATAAAGAGCCTTTGTATAAATTCTTGGGCGGATCTGAGGCTAACCTGCTTCCGGTGCCCTTAATGAATATTCTAAATGGCGGAATGCATGCGGATAATAATTTGGATATACAGGAGTTTATGATTATGCCAAAGGGAGCATCCAGTTTCCGCGAGGCCCTGAGGATGGCTTGCGAAGTATTCCATAATTTAAAATCCCTGCTTAAATCAAAGAAACTATCTACTTCGGTCGGAGATGAAGGTGGTTTTGCTCCCAACCTTTCTTCTAACCGCGAGGCCTTGGATTTAATTATGCAGGCAATAGAACAGGCTGGTTATAATCCGGGGAAGGATGTTTTCTTGGCCTTAGATTGCGCGGCAAGCTCGTTTTGTAAAGATAGCCAGTATAATTTTGAAGGTGCGCAAAAGAGTTCGCTGGATTTAATTAAAATATATGGCGAATGGCAGAATAAATACCCGATTCTTTCAATTGAAGACGGCCTCTCTGAGCACGATTGGTCCGGATGGCAGGAGATGACTTCTGCGCTTGGCTCAAAAATGCAGCTTGTAGGAGATGATATCTTTGTGACTAACCCTAAGATCTTTAAAAAGGGCATTGCAGAAAAAATCGGAAATGCCATATT
>JAQTTQ010000012.1:29534-32024 GCA_028710685.1 Candidatus Omnitrophota bacterium
GGTCCGGATGGCAGGAGATGACTTCTGCGCTTGGCTCAAAAATGCAGCTTGTAGGAGATGATATCTTTGTGACTAACCCTAAGATCTTTAAAAAGGGCATTGCAGAAAAAATCGGAAATGCCATATTAATAAAAGTAAACCAGATCGGTTCGCTCTCTGAGACAATAGAGGCGGTAAATATCGCCAAGAAGAATAATTATAAAGCGGTTATCTCCCATCGCTCCGGAGAAACAGAGGATACAACTATCGCTCATTTAGCCGTAGCCTTATCCTGCGGGCAGATTAAAACCGGTTCACTCTCGCGTACTGACAGACTCTGTAAATATAACGAGCTTTTAAGGATTGAAGAAGAATTAGGCTCAAGGGCAATCTATGCGGGAGCTTCCTTAGGGAAATAAATGCTTGCCACATTAAAAAAGGCTTTCTGGTTTTTTGCGGTAGCGGGGCTGCTTCTGGTGCTATTTATCCCGGGTTTTGCAAAGCTGCAGGGCTTAAGGGATAAGAACGTTGATTTAGAAGATAAGATCCGGCGCCTCAATATTGAGAATGCGCTTTTGAACCAGGAGTTAAAAAGGATAGAGAGCGATCCCATCTACCAGGAGAGGATCGCGCGCGAGAAGATGGGGGTAGTAAGAAAAGGCGAGATACCCATTAAGATAATGCCAAAGAATAGCAGGTAATACTTTTAGTTTACTTATAAACTTTTTATGTTATAATAAATTTCGATCTTATTATAAAGATTTCGCGGGGTGGAGCAGCCTGGTAGCTCGCAAGGCTCATAACCTTGAGGTCCTGAGTTCAAATCTCAGCCCCGCAACCACGTATTTCTCTCGAACCACAGAATGAGAGATAATGATAGCCTTGAATGTAGCAAGCATTCAGGGCTGTTTTTATGTGTCGATGATTCAAAGGGTTAGGGAAGAAATAGGGACTGTCCCCGAAGGGGGCTGTCCCTATTTTTCCTGCAGCAATCTTATCCCAACTAAACCGCCAAGTAGATCTCGTAAAACTATCTCATTATCTCGGAATTGCCACTTAGTAAAGGTTTCGTAGTAAATGGATACTTGGCAAGGTTATGCGTAATATTTACTAGGAATTTCTGTTGGTAAAAAGAGAGATAATATGCAGAGACCCTTGATTTTTAGTAGAAAAATGGTAAAATGAAAAATAGTTCCGAGTTTTAAGGTGGGTCTGGATTAAAAACAACGAGAAACCTTTGCGAGTGGTTTATATCTACTGACAAAGGTTTTTATTTTTATAGAGACTTACGCTTAAATGTTGAATTTTCTAACAAAAAATATTTTCCTTTTTGATCCACTTTCCCTATTCTTCCTTGCGGTAATCTTTATTGTATTCCTGCCATCGGTAATTTACTCTTTTAACTATTTAAAAGGTGAGTATTCTGCCGCCAAGGTAATGCTTGCTCATGTTCTACTGTTTGCCTTTGTATTATCTATGGCTTTAGTAGTAAGTGTAAACAATTGCCTAATATTTTTAATCTTTTGGGAACTCATGTCTTTGGTTTCCTATTTTCTGGTTATTTTTGACACAAAAAACCTAAAATCCATTCAGGCAGGTTTGATTTATATCGTAATGACTCATATTGGTACCGCGTTTATCATTGCCGCTTTTATGATTTTACATAATCATGCTCATTCATTTGATTTCTTTGCCATAAAGAACGCCTGTCAGTTGATGTCCTCACAAACTAAAAATATCGTATTCCTATTATTCTTGATTGGTTTTGGGACTAAAGCCGGGATCGTGCCACTGCATATCTGGCTACCTTATGCCCATCCACAGGCACCTAGCCATATTTCAAGTATCATGTCTGGTGTAATGATCAAAACTGCCATTTATGGGATCATCCGGTTTGTAATGTTTATTCTCGAAGTAAATTCATCTTGGTGGGGAATACTGGTTTTAATTCTGGCGATAATTTCCTGCCTCGTAGGAGTTATATACGCGCTTATGGAACATGATATTAAAAGGCTTCTTGCGTATCACAGCGTTGAGAATATCGGAATTATATTATTAGGAGTGGGCCTGTCAATGTTTTTTATCAGCCTGAATTTGCCTTACCTGGCTGTTTTTTCTTTAATTGCCGGATTATATCACTTAATAAACCACGCAATTTTTAAAGGTTTGTTGTTTTTATGTGCTGGCAGTGTTTATAAAGCTACCGGAACGCGCGATATCGAGAAGTTAGGAGGCTTGATTAAGAAAATGCCGCAGACCGCAGCATATTTTTTAATCGGTTCGATGGCAATTTCAGCCTTGCCGCCCTTAAATGGTTTTGTCAGCGAGTGGTTGACCTTACAGGCATTTTTTCTGGGTGCATCTAACGTAATAGGAGGGAGCAAATTTTTTCTAGGGCTTTGCGCTGCAATGCTCGCATTAACCAGCGGTTTAGCTGCTGCCTGTTTTGTGAAAGTTTTCGGGATAACCTTCTTGGCCAGGCCAGGGAGTCATTATGCTGAAAGTGCAAAA
>JAQTTQ010000039.1 GCA_028710685.1 Candidatus Omnitrophota bacterium
TAAGGGCGTTCCATGCGAGAAATTCAACCGCGCCACATCCATACCGGCAAAGATCATCTTCCTAAGTATCTTTGCACTCGAAGATGCCGGCCCTAAGGTAGAGATTATTTTTGTCCGTACCATAAATTCCTCTCTTTAAGAATAAACGTCATTTTGACTTAAAATATCAGTATAATTATTATACTTCATAACCGGAATCTTTAATAGGAAAAGATGACATGAAAAATAGGGTAGGGTTAAAAACGCTTCTGCCGTCTCTGGCCCTGATAACGCCTGGGGTTTCTTCGTATAGTTTCGTGCCCTGACTCAGAAAAACCCTCCAGGGTAATCTCGGGGTGTTTTGACAAAGGTAAGGTAGACTTGATAATTCTCTCTATATCCTTAACATCGCTGCGCTGGTCAGGAGTAGCAAAAGAAATTGCATGGCCCCGAGAACCTGCCCGGGCAGTACGGCCGATACGATGCACATAGTTTTCTGCATCTTCCGGAAGGTCATAATTTATAACCAGTTCTATACCGGTTACATCAATGCCTCTTGCGGCAATATCCGTAGCAACAAGAACCTTATACCTGCCTGATTTAAATCCATCCAGGGCTTCACGACGCTGGGATAAACTGCGGTTAGAGTGCATCTCTGCGGCAGTATAGCCCATATTACGGATTGCAATCATAATCTTACGCGCGTTATGTTTGGTACGGGAAAACAAAAGAACCGAACCGTGGTACTGACCAAGGACTTTGCCCAAAAGCTTAAGCTTGGCCTCTTTTTTAATAATAAATAATTCCTGTGTTACAAGCTCTGCGGTAGTCCCTGAAGGGGCAATTTCAACCGAGACAGGCAATTTCATATATTTGGCGGCAATTGCCATGATCTCTTTAGGCATTGTAGCTGAAAACAACATAGTCTGCCTGTCTTTAGGAAGGAACTTAAGGATTTTTGTTATCTGGGGTTCAAAACCCATATCCAGCATACGATCAGCTTCATCAAGAACAAGCATGCTGACATTATTAGGAAGAAAATTCCACTGGCTCATATGGTCAATAAGCCTGCCGGGCGTGGCGATGACAATACGCGGGTCCTTATGCAGGGCTTGCGTCTGGGCAAACATGGGAGCGCCTCCGATCAAACAGGCAGTTTTCATCCCGAAGGCACCGGCTATACCCTTAACCGCTTCATCAATCTGGATAGCTAATTCACGGGTAGGGGCTAGTACTAAACCCACGCCGCTTCTCTGTACTAATCTCTGTACCATAGGGATAGCAAAGGCATGGGTCTTTCCTGTACCCGTTTGAGCGATACCAATAACATCCTTACCCTCAATTGCAAGGGGGATTGCCTTAAGCTGAATCGGCGTAGGCTCCCTGAACTTAATCTTCCCTAATATTTCTAAGATTTTCGGAGCAATCCCTAAACCGAAGAAGCTGGTAGAATTATTATCTTTTTTAGTATTCATAAATAAAAAAACCGCAAAGGTTAGTTAGCTGCCCCTTACGGCTCCTAAGTTGCCTAATCTTATTTCTTATATTATAACATTTTCTTAGCATTTGTCAATTATAATGTTGAATTTATCCTACCAGCGGAAATGGAGGTAAATCCTCCCCCAGCCCTTATCCGTCTTCTCAAGGCGCGAATAAAGCTTACGGATATCCTTTTTGTTTAAAAAATTCAAGATCCGCTTTTTAATACTCCCTGAAGCATCGCCATAGGCAATCTCCACAAGCCTGGCATGATTATCTACGGCTTTTTGGATAATCCCCGTGAGCTTTTCTTCCATATCCGAGACCGCCGGATAAACATTTAATTTAAGCCTCATTGCTTATCAACACCTAAACCGTATCGCTTTTTCATATAGCTGATAGTACGCCTTCCCCCCTTATATCTTCCCGGCTGCCTTACGATTGGACCTAAAAGAGTTTTAGCCTTTTCCTTCTCTGCCATACTATTTTTTCTGGCCATGGCCATTGCACTGGCTTTAGAGTTGGCCTTTAGCTCTTTTCTCCTGATTAACTCATTTTTACGCTGGGCTGCAGTTTTAGGGCGGGTCTCATTAACGTCTATTACCCTGCCCATAAACTCCCTGCCCTCTAATGAAGATAAGGCATCAAGCGCCTGCTTCTCATCAGGCATCTCTACAAAACCAAAACCCCGCGACTTAAACCCATTTTTCTCTTTACGCGTAACAATCACCGCAGAAGCGACGTTCCCAAAACCCTCAAAAAGGGCTTTTAGGTCTTCCTGCGTTACCGTAAAAGATAAATTACCCACAAATATATTCATAATTGTTTTACTCTTAAAGACAGAAAATAATTATATTCGCAATAAAATAAAGAATCCCTACAAATAGTTCCTTTAAGCTAGAGGTCTGGATAAACCGCATTACGCCCGAAGCCACTAAAAGCGATGATCCCAATAAAGCCAGTATCTGATAGTTTGCCAGTTTAATCATATTAGTATGATCCCCTAAATTACCTACCGTGGCAACAGCCCTTAAATGCGCTTTTATCCTTTATAAATAAAAGAGGAAAAACAATATCGCTGAAACAGCACGGTAACCAGACTGCGATAAACAGGAATATAAATATGCCGAAATATGAAATTGCCTGCGTAGTATCCGAGGCCATAAGCATATGGAAAAGCGATGCCCAAGTACTTATAAGAACATGGGCGGCATGAGGCAATTTAGTAAAAGGTTTTCTATAGGCAATCAAAATAGAAATAATCGCAACCGGGTTTATAAGCCACCACTTCTCAATGAAGCCGATATGCGTATGCCTGTGGGGCATATTAAGGAGCATCTCCCCCCAAAAAGGAATCAGGGAGTCACTTAACGTCCCTATGGTTACCGAACCTAAATAACCGATGACTATAACCTTCAAGAACATTTTTATTCCGGGTTTTTCATTTACAACATACATCCTGTAAAGCGAAGTTGTCACAACGGCACTTAAGGCTATATGCAGCGGATGGAACACATAAAACAGATTATAAGCTACTTCACGGGGTATATTACGCAAAGAAAACATCAGGATTATTCCGGTTAAGGCCCCAAAAAGGGTAAATGGCGCATGTTCTTTTAATTCATGAATTATCCGCTTAAACATCATAAATACCTCCTGGAAAAATATAATGCTATTTACAAGAATTCCCTAAAGGAAAAACCCCTTTAAAGAATCAACCATCCGGGAATGACGGTTCTCATCGTCAACTAACCCTAGGAAAACTTTTTTTAAATCTTCGCTCTCCGCTAACAAAGCGCATTTAGAATAGACCTTTATCATAGAGGACTCAATGGCTTCCATTTGTTCCAGATAGCTTACGAAATCACCTTTATCAAGCATTTTTTATGCCTTTATAATAAATCAGAGATAATCTTTTCAACCGTTTCCTTATGCAAAGTAGACTCCCTAATCAAAATCTCCAATACGGACCTTACCTTTGAGGCCGCATCTTCAGATATACCTGTCCATAGAAGCAAAGACTCCAGGTGCCGGTTATATATGGGCACCGCCCTTTCTTCGGCTAGCAAGGCCTCTTTCAATACCCCGATCAATTCTTCACGGCTGCTTTCACTCATTATCTTGGGGAATCAATCCTTCTTACCAACTCTTTCAGCACAGAGAAAGCGGGGGTACCTTCGTTAAATCCCCAGTCCGCCTCCTTATCCAAGTTAAATAATATTATTCCATGAACCCTGTCCATACTGTCAATCTCCCTGAAGGCCTGCCTGATCCACTTTGCCTTGTCACCCCCCGAAGAAGAGGTGCTAAATTCGCTGATCAAAACAGGCTTAGACGTATTATTTATTATCTCAAGATATCTTTTCAAAAAGATATCCTTAAACTCCATCCATTTACTCCAACTTTCGCTACTACCCCAGTTATAACCGTCAATACCTATATAGTCTACGTAATCGTCTCCCGGATAATAATCCAGAAAATAATTGTCTGCCGGGATATCCTCCCAATTTACCGCAAAAACCCATTTTACATTCTTAACGCCATTTTTATCAAAAATGCCCTTTATGTAACGGCATAAGGCAATATAGGTATCTTTCCCGATTTTCTCACCCGACCAGGGATACCAATCCCCGTTCTGCTCATGGGCAAACCTGACCATTACCTCTTTACCCATATCTTTCAAACTTAATGCAAAATCAGATATATATTTATCGTACCTGCCCAAGAGCAACCCCTTATAATCAATCCCCTCCTTAGAGGATGCATTCCAAGGCTCCCAGGTTACCACTAAAAAACTTCCCTTGCCGTAAACAGCGGTAACTACTTCCGGTTCGATAAATTTACCCCAATCAAGAAAAATCATTACCAGGTCAGGGCTCTTTCCAAAAGAGGCCTTAAAGCGGTTTAAATCCAAGTCGCCGGGACGGTCAGCTAAAAAAACACCGAATAAGAAACTGCGGAATTTCGGTTTAGGCAAGATAAAAAATGCGCCGAGAATTAAAAGTAAAACGATCAGTAACCATAACTGTTTCTTCATCAAAGGTAAAAATTATTTTCCCGTTAAAAGGCTGTTTATTTTCTCTAAAAGGACCTCCAGATCAAAAGGCTTCAGAAAATAAGCGTCTGCTCCTGCCTCCATTGCCTTTTTACGGTCATCCTCCTTATCCAGGGCCGAAAGAATTATAATCGGCAGATCCTTGAATTTGTCGTCAAACTTTATCATCCGGCATATCTCAAAACCGTTTATCTTAGGAAGCATCAAATCCAACAGGACTAAATTGGGTTTCTCCGCTTTTATCTTATCCAACCCCTCCTGGCCATCCGAGGCAACGCTTACCTTATAACCGTTAATTTCGAGACGGAATGAAATTATACTCTGCACATCCAATTCATCATCAACAACAAGTATCTTCTTTTTTATCATTAATTAAATTAACCTTTCTTTCTCTCCTGCAATCACCCTAAAATTACCCATACTCTCCTGCACCATTGCATGCAGCCGGTTATGTATAGAGCGATCATCGACTAAGTTTATAAGGTCAGTGTAAATAACCACGCTTTTTTTTATAATATTTTCTAATTCAGAAAAGTAGTTTTTATAATCTTCTTTAGTAAACATCCCCGCTCCCTCCTTCCACATCTTCCTTAATCCTAAGCAATGCCTCTACGTGCTGGGTTTGGGTTAAAACCATAGCCTGGAAACGCTCTTTTATCTTTTCCTGTTCCTTAGTGTCGATACCGCTAAAAAATAAGGCTGAAGAAATATGCCTGTTTAAAAGCGGCACCAGCATCTTCTCGTTCTCAATCAGATCCTTCAGCTGCGATAACAGTAAAGCTTTCTTGATCATCTCTGCCCCAGTAGCTTTCTTAAATTATCCTTATCGCTTTCGGGTACCACAGAAACCCCCAGGGCTACCTCATATTTACCCCTAACAGCCCTTAAACTGCAATCAATGACTCTGGCTTCAAAGATTATCGGATGGTCCTTAGATAAATATAATTTGCAGGTAACCAAGCTGCCGCAGGCAACCTTTTGGCTAAAATGCGCCTTAAAGCATAACTGCCAGGATAAACGGCTTAAATTACCGACTTCAATAATATCATTTAAAATACGGTATTCAAATTTTATATTACTGGGGAGCATTTTGCAAGCTATATTAAAAGAACCTCTCTGGTTAAAATAGAAAATACTGGATAAAACTAATAAGTGATAGAGCGCCCAGACAGCATTAACCAATATTGCGGGTTCTCTTTCATGGATAAACCTGTTAATCCCCCACTCTATCGAAATTATATATAAAAGAATGAGGGTTAATTGCGGCCAAAGGTGGATAAAGTAAACTGGCTTACCGGAAGCCTTACCGGTGATTCCAAAAACTGACTTCAGGCCAAATAAGGCAAAAATAGACCCCTTTATATATACCGGGAAGGCACATACCCCTAAGAGCTGGCCGCAAAGCAAGTCTTTTAATTTATAATTTCTACTGCCTAAAAGCGTATAAAAAATCCCCATACTTAATAAAATATACGGTATATAAGAGAAAACATAAGCTTCAGGGTTAACAAAAAATGAGGGTACCCTGAAAAGGAGGTAAAGAATAGGACAGAACATCAAGAAAAAATATGCCAGCCCTATAAAGTAATAAGAACTGGAAAGGATATATTCCCACCACTGAGATATACTTAATGAGCGCGGCTTAGTAATAAGCTTAAGGATAACTCTCCTCAATACTGTTATAGTACCGTTAGCCCATCTGAACTGCTGTTTAAAATATCCTGCCAAATCCGTTGGCCCCATACCAAAGGCATAAACATGGTCATAGTAAAGAGACTTCCAGCCGCTGGAGTGCAGCTTTAGGGAAGTGGCAAAATCTTCGGTTACGGTTGTTTCATCAAGCCCGCCGACAGACCTTAACGCCTCAGCCCTGAATACTACGTTCGTGCCGCAGCAAAACATAGAGTCGTGTGTACCCTTACCTTCGCAAATATACTCGTAAAATACAGCCTGCTGAAAACCTGCCCCTCTGGCAACGCGATTATTTTCTATATTGGTATAAAATTGCGGGGTCTGCACAAAAGCCAGTCTCTTATCCGCTTCCAGAATAGGTATTACGGAATTTAAAAACTCCGGTAAAGGGTTCTGGTCAGCATCAAAGATAGCAATATATTCATGATCCAGCCCTTTAAGGCAGTCATTTATTATACCGGCCTTTGCCCCGCGGCGCTTATCCCGCCTGAAAATTATCAGGCCCAGTTCACTGGCCAACCCATCCGCCTCACTCTTATAACTTTCATCAGAACTATCGTCTAGGAAATAAATCTCCTTATTTTTATAATTCAAATTCTTAATCGAGATAAATGTATTTTCAAGTATCCAGCGCGGTTCATGCCTGGAAGCTACCAATATGGCAACCCTAGGCTCTATCCCCATCTTCACAGGCGAAGCAAATTCCGTTTTCTTGCGGCTTTTGAATATATTGATGATATAACCTATACCGTGTATTAATACAAAAAGCTCTGCCAGGATAAGCAAAACTGCAAAAACCATCTCTACGGGGTTATATCCGGTAAGCAAGAACAAAAAGAGTATTCTTACGGACATATATATAGCCGCGGCCATAAACCCAAAGATTAAAATAGATAAAAATGAAA
>JAQTTQ010000040.1 GCA_028710685.1 Candidatus Omnitrophota bacterium
CCGCTTGAGAGCGTAAAATCGCCCCGGCGCAGAGCATCCTTCTCAAGCAGCTTAAAAAGCCTTTCCCTTAAATCTTTCAACTCATCATTTTCCATATGAATTATTTTACTATCCAAACCATCTGCTGTCAATTCAAAATAGAAACTGAAATAAATAGGGACAGCGACCTATTTATCTATTTATCGGGTTATTGCCGGGAGAACCCCCTGATAACCTTTCCTACCTTTGACAACCCCATAAGCTGACGAATAGCTTCGAAAATATCGTGGATATCAGCATCATGGTTTTCTATCCTGTTCTCTAAATCCCTTAGCTTCCTTTCAAGATCTTTATGCAGGGATAAAATTTGACGTAATCTTACGAACGCCCGCATTATCTGTATATTTACATGTACAGCCCGCTTGGAATTCAATACTCCTGATAACATCGCAACGCCTTCTTGCGTAAAGACGAATACATTAGGCGCATGTTTTATCCCTGGACTTATCACAGATTGTGATAAGTCCATAATTTCTGGACGCTTAAGGGAAAACATAAAATCTTTAGGAAACCGCTCAATATTCCTCTTTACCGCCTGATTCAATACTCTAGTTGCTACCCCATAAAGCTTTGCTAAATCTCTATCCAGCATTACCCTCTTACCCTAATCTCAAATATTCTAGTAGCTACCACTTCCAACGAAACCGCATTAGCCATATTTACCACCTCCTATACTAATAGACGCAAAGCCTAGCAAAATCTAACGAAAAAATCTGTTGAGAAAAGAAGAAATAGTTGTTATGATAAACTTTATGCTGCGAAGCTTATTGCGGGGATTAAAGGGGATTATCTATCCTAAGACCTGCCCTTCCTGTAAGGCGAAGCTTAAAGAGGCAGAGGAAGAGTTGATATGTAAAAGGTGCTGCTCGCAGATAAAAATCAACCTGCCTCCTTTTTGCGTACTATGCGGCAGGCATCTTGAAAAAGAAAACTTTAATAAAAACATCTGCCCGGGTTGCGTAAGAAGAAAACTTCATTTTGACCGCGCCTTCTCTCCTTGTGTTTATGAAGGAGTGACGAAGAAACTTATACATGAATTTAAATACAAGGGAAAAAATATTTTAGCCAGACCCTTAAGCCGGATAATGATTAACTTTATCAAAGAGTACAATATCCCACTGGATTTCTTAGATTTAATAATCCCCGTCCCTCTAGATAATGCCCGGCTCAGAGAGCGTGAATTTAACCAATCAGAAGAATTGGGGATACCTATTGCCCGGGAATTCAATAAGGAGATTGCCTCGAAAGTCCTCCTCCGCCATCGAAGGACCAAATCGCAGGTAGAATTAAAAGATAACCAACGCGCCCTTAATGTAGCGGGAAGTTTTTCTGTAAATAAAGGTATAAACCTTAACAAAAAAAACCTTTTACTAATTGACGACGTGCTCACCACAGGCTCAACCTCTTCCGAGGCTGCCCGGGCATTAAAAAATGCAGGTGCGCAAACTGTCTTCGTATTAACTTTAGCCAATTAAAAATGAGAATATTGCGTAATTACTTAGTAAGAGAATTCACCGGCCCATTCCTGCTTACCCTGGGGGTTTTAAGCTTTATCATGATTATCGTAGGCAACCTGAAAAAAATTGCCGACCTCGTTATTAATAAGGGAGTGGACATATTCAGCGTAGCAAAAGTTTTCATACTGCTTACCCCTTATATTATTACCTATGCACTCCCCATCTCTATATTAGTAGCAATTCTTATCTCTCTGGGAAGGCTATCCAGCGACAATGAAATTATTGCCATCAGGGCTAGCGGGGTCAATATATTCAAAATGATACTGCCGATAATTACAATAGGCCTTATCATAAGCCTGGGCCTTGTAGTATTTAACGACCGGGCAGCATCCTATGCGCATTATGAATACCGCAAGACCCTGATTGAGATAGGAATGAAGAACCCTACCGCCGCCTTTGAAGAAGGGGTTTTTATTAATTCCTTCCAGAAATACATACTTTTCATTTATAAAATAGACCAAAAGAATAACCGGTTAATGAATGTGCGCATATATGAACCTCAGGGAGAAAATAAGCCTACCCGGACTATCATCGCAAAAAGCGGAGAATTTATCGCTATACCCGAGCAAAATATGGTTAAATTAAAACTTATGGACGGTACTTCGGACGAACCAGACCCTAATAATCCCATGAATTTCTATAAGCTTAATTTTAAAACATACTTTATGAACTTAAACCTCGCCGATGCCAGGGGAAAAGAAAAAATAGGAAAGAAATACAAAGAGATGACTATAGCGGAATTAAGGCAGTCTATCGAGAAGCTAAGGAAAGAAAACATAAACCCTGCCCCCCTCATTGCGGAAATCAACGAAAAACTTACCCTGGCCTTCTCCTGTATCGTATTTATACTCATGGGGGTGCCTTTGGCAATTATTACCCGGCGAAGGGAAAAATCAATTAATATCGGGATTGCCGTGCTAATTATCCTGATATACTACCCCCTATTTATCGCCTGCGAAGCCTTAGGAATACAGGGCCACCTTAACCCTACCCTTGCAATGTGGATACCGAACATTATATTCGGCAGCCTGGGGGCATTCTTAACTATAAAATTATGCGTATCTTAGACCGTTATGTATTAAAATCAGTAACCACAATTTTCATCTCCTGCATCTTTCTCTTTCTTTTTCTTTATGTTGTCATTGATATACTCTCGCACCTTGATGATATATTAAAACACAGTACCCACTATTCAACCTTAATCCAGTATTACCTCTGGTATCTTCCCATAATGTTCGTGCAGATATCGCCCTTTGCCTGCTTATTAAGTACCCTCTACACCTTCAGCAAGCTAAACCATAACAATGAAATTATTGCCATGCGGGCATCAGGCTTAAGCATATTCTACATTACCAAATCTGCGCTGGTCTTTGGCGCAGTAGTAAGCCTCTTTGTTTTCCTGGTCAATGACCGGCTAATGCCCCAAGCCATGAATATAACTCAAAAAATGAAAACCCAAATGGAGGAAGGGATAAAAAGAAGGGTTGAGAAAAAACACGAGACCATAAGCAACCTCTCGATGTACGGGCTCAAGAACAGGCTCTTTTTCGTCAGCAAATTCCATTCTAACACCAACACCATCGAAAACATAACCATACTGGAACACGACGAAGAACAAAATCTTACCCGTAAGATCGTCGCCAGAAAAGGTATTTATGAAGACCGATTATGGAAATTTTACAACTGTATAACTTACAATTTTGATGCTGACGGGCAGATTGAAGGAGACCCTATTTACATGGAAGAAGAAATAATGACAATCCCGGAGGCGCCTAAGGATTTCCTCGCCCAAAGACAGAAGCCGGATTCAATGACTATAGCCCAACTTGATACCTACATCTGGAAACTCTCTAAGAGCGGGGCTACGAATGTAATCAGAAACTTAAAGATAGACCTTTACCAGAAATTTACATCCCCCTTTACCAGCCTGATCATAATATTACTGGGGATCCCCTTCTCTTTAATGATGCACAAAAGGGCTACGGGATTGTCTTCAATCGGTATTTCGATTATGGTGGGATTTTTATATTATATAATCGATGCGGTATTTATTGCCATCGGGCGCGGAGGGGCAATACCTCCGTTTGCAGCAGCCTCGTTAAGCCACGCCATTGCCTTAACCTTCAGCCTTATCTTTATTCACAACCTACCTTAAGATTTATGTATTCTGGGGATACGGTTTCCCAGGCCGCAGACAATCTCATAGGGTATAGTCTCGGACTTTATTGCCAGCTCTTCTGCTGTGATATGTGCCTTGCCTTGAACCCCGATTAAAACGGCTTCATCCCCTACCTTAACCCGGGCATTGCCTACATCAACCATAGTTTGATCCATACAAATCTTTCCGCATACCCTAAAGCGCCTACCCTTGATTAAAACCTCTGCCTTATTGGAGAGATTGCGCGGATATCCGTCGCCATAACCTATCGGCAAGGTAGCGATATTGGTAGATTTTCGGGTAACAAAATCATGGCCGTAGCTTACACCAAAGCCCGAGGGAACCTTTTTTACGAAAACCACTTTCGACTTAAGGGTTAAAACCGGCCTGAGACTTAAACTTAGATCTTTCTTAGGATACAAACCGTAGGCTATCAACCCCGGCCTTACCATATTAAAATGACTGTTTTTATAGTCGATAAGCCCCATACTGTTGGCTGCGTGAATAAGCGGAACATTAATGCCCTCACTATTCAGCCTATTAAGAAGCTGGTCAAAAAGGTCTATCTGGTGAAATGTAAATTTCCTGTTTAAATCTGCAAAGGCAAAATGGGTAAAGACCCCCTCAATATTTATATGCTTAAGCCTGCTTATCCTGAAAATAATCTTATGGGCATCATAATGCCTGATACCGATCCTGCCCATTCCGGTATCGATTTTTATATGCACATTAGCGCGCTTATTTAAGGCCTTTGCTTTCCTATCTATGGCTGAGGTAAGCTCCTCATCGCAGACAGTAGTAGAGAGGCTGTATTTAAACAACGGGGCAATATCCTTCTTTAAAATAAGCCCTAATACCAATACCGGGGTCTTTATCCCTGCCTCTCTCAATTTTATCCCTTCATCGATTGAGGCTACCCCAAAAAAATCTATCCCGCAAGAGGCAAGCCTCTCTGCCACAGGGATCAAACCATGCCCGTAAGCATCAGCCTTTATCGTAACCATCACCTTGACCCCGGGGCCGGCCTTATCCTTTATTTTAAAGAAGTTATATTCAAGGTTAGCTAAATTAATCTCTGCCCAAGTGGGCCTGTATCCAACGCAGTCTTTCCTCATTTTACCTGCTTGCGGCAGTCCTCCTTTAATTTATTAATCTGGCATTCCTTTGGATAGAGATAAACAGGAGCGAACTTAAAACTTTTCACAGGCTTACTCTTGTTTCCTATTCTATCGCGCGCCAAGGTAATTATATTGTGCGCCTTAGGATACCATAGATCTTTATCCAGGAAAATGGCCCCACCTGTTTTCTTAACTATATCATCTTGGCATATATTAAGGGCATCGCCGAATATAACGCTGGGGGACTCAATCTTCTCAAGAAATTGCTCCTTAGTTATAAGTAAATAAGGGGTTAGCCTGATTAACTTATTGCTTTTATATTTATATACGCAGGTATAGACAAGCCCCCGCTTAGCGTCGATAGAAGGAATTATCTTCCTGTCAGTCGGGGGGCAATTCATCGCCATTACATCTAAGGTGACCTCTGCGATTAAGGGCTTGTTTAAAGAGAAACCCAACCCCTTCATAAAACTTAACCCCAGCCGTATTCCGGTAAAAGAACCCGGGCCGCAGCCTGCGGCAAAATAATCAATATCTGCCAAGCTTAAATCTAATGCAGAGAGGGTCCTTTCAACCGTAGGGGCTAATAACTGAGAAAGCCTATGACCTGTTTTAAGATTGTATTCACAAACCCTGCCGTTATCATAAATACCTAAACTTAAAAAGTTAGTAGTCGTATCAATGGCCAATATTTTCATGGATATTCCTTAATAACAGCTTATACCGTTTCCCCTGCGCCGAAAACTTTATTCTCCTAGTAAACTCATCCCGGTGGATTAATTCAACCCTAAGGCACTCTTTAGGGGCAAGGCAGCCTAAGTTTTGAGGCCATTCGATAACGCTTACCCCTTCACCGTAGAGGTATTCTTCATAGCCTAAAGAAGATATATCCCGCATATCCTTAAGCCGGTAAAGATCAAAATGGTAGAAAGGGATCTTACCGTTAAGGTGGGCGCGTATAATCACAAAAGATGAACTGGTTACATCAAAGGCTTTGATTTTAAGGCCCGCGGCTATCCCCTTTGCCAATATTGTCTTACCGCAGCCCAAGTCTCCGCTTAGGCAGATAATATCTTGCGGCCTTAGAAAACCGGCAATAACCCTTCCTATCTCTATAGTCTCCTTGGGAGAAGAGGAAATTATCTGCATTTAAAAATGAGTAAAGCCTTTTACGTTTATATTCTTTATTTTACCTGAATTGTATATTAATTTAAACCCATATTTTCTCTCCATAACTTCCCCGATAGGCTTAAAATTAATTAAATTTCTTTTCAAAAGCCTCTTCGCCTCTTTAGCGGACATGGTAAAAAGCAGCTCAAAGTCCTCTCCGCCGGTCAAGGCATCAGATAAACCGCGCGCCTTCTTGCTTAAGGGGATCAGTTCTTCATAAAGCACAGCCCCTACTTTGCTGCTCTTTAGAATATGGTTTAAATCCTGCGCTAAACCGTCGGATATATCAATCATGGAGTTAACTTTAAAATGCCCGGCCAGAAAACGGGCTTCTTTTAGCCTGGGGGTAAATTTAAGGTGTTTGCCCGAAATAGAGCCACCTAGCTCTCCGGTTACAAAAATCAAATCACCGGGACGGGCCGTGCTTCTTAGGCAAAGCTCTTCTTTCTTTACCAACCCCAGCATGCTTACGTCAATAACTACTTTTCTGCTTGAACTTAAATCTCCGCCAACAATATTAACCTTAAATTCTTCGCAGATATCCCGCATCCCTTTAAAAAGGTAATCCATAAACTTCAGGGGCGTATTCTTAGGGATACCTACGGATACAAGGCAATGTGTCGGTGAACCCAGGCAGCTGGCAATATCGCTTAAAGAAATAGCTATCGCCTTTCTGCCGATTAGGTAAGGTTTATCTTTAAGAGAAAAATCAACGTCCTCTACGACCATGTCGCAGGTAAATAGCTGGTATCTGCTTTTATCAAACTTCAGCACGGCACAATCATCCCCCGAACCAAAAACAACCGAGGCATTTGGCTTAATCTGCCTTCTGAATCTTT
>JAQTTQ010000041.1:0-1333 GCA_028710685.1 Candidatus Omnitrophota bacterium
ATGCGCGTTTTGAGGTTTTACGCGGAGCCAGGATGCCTGCAGTTTTGGTGGAGGTAGGGTTTTTATCAAACATAAGAGAGGAGCAGCTGCTTAAGGATGGGTTTTACCGCGAGAAATTGTCGCAGAGTATTTTAGAGGGTATTCTTAGTTATGCCCGTAAACTTAAATTAGCGCAGGGAGATAAGAGATGAGGCCGATAGGTGTATTTGATTCCGGTGTGGGCGGACTAACGGTGGTTAAAGAGCTGGTGCGCCAGCTTCCCGGCGAGGATATAGTTTATTTCGGGGATACCGCCAGAGTCCCCTACGGGATAAAATCTAAAGAGACGGTAATCCGTTTTTCAATCGAAAATATCCTTTTCTTGCTGCGCTATAACGTGAAATTAATTTGTGTTGCCTGTAATACGGTTTCCAGTTTTGCCTTGCCTAAGATTAAAAACCACTTTCGCGTTCCTATCGTAGGTGTAATCAGCCCCGGGGCAAGAGAGGCAGTCTATGCCACAAAGAATAAGCGCGTAGGGGTAATCGGGACTAAGGGTACCATTAGAAGCCAGGCGTATGAGCAGGAGATTAAAAGGCTTGATCCTAAGGTTAAGGTTACGGCAATAGCCTGCCCCTTGTTTGTGCCTTTTGTAGAAGAGGGGTGGTTAAATCAGGATGTAGTTTCAACTGTAGCCAGGCGTTATTTAAAGCCGTTGAAAGATTCAAAAGTGGATACCCTTATCTTAGGGTGCACTCATTATCCTTTGCTTAAGTCAGTTATAAGGGATGTGATGGGAGGTAAGGTTACTCTTATAGATTCAGCTAAGCAGGTGGCGGTTGAGGTTAATAAGATTTTATCCGATGAAGGGCTTTTAAGCAACAAGGCAAGGGGTAGGGCTGATTTCTTTGTGAGCGATAATCCCGAGTGGTTTAAAGACTTAGCCGGAAGATTCCTGGGTAAGCCGGTAAAAAACGTCAGAAAGGTGAACAGTGTATAAATTAAAAGTCGAGTCAAGCTTCAGTTCCGCGCATAACCTAAGGGGGTATAAGGGCAAATGCGAAGATCTGCACGGCCATAACTGGAAGGTGGAACTGGAGGCAGGAAGCGGCAATCTTGATAAAATAGGAATGGTTTTAGACTTTAAGTTTTTGAAAGAAGCGCTTAATTCAGTCCTGAATAAATTGGATCATAAATATTTAAACCGGATCGCCTATTTTAAAAAAGTCAATCCTACCTCGGAGAATATCGCTAAATATATATATGACCGCCTTAGGGTAAAGATTCCTCAGATTATCTCTGTAACCGTCTGGGAATCGGATAAGGCCCGGGCTATTTATTATGAAGGCTAAGG
>JAQTTQ010000041.1:1433-6761 GCA_028710685.1 Candidatus Omnitrophota bacterium
CAGGTTTTTGTGCGTTTCTTCGGATGTAATTTAAACTGCCGTTTTTGCGATACAAAACTCAACAGCTTTTTGGAGTACGACCCTAAGGAGCTTTACGAGGAATTGAAAATGTATTCCAGCAGCGGGCACCACTCTATTTCTTTTACCGGAGGTGAGCCCTTGCTGCAAAAGGATTTTTTGAAAGAGGTTCTTAAGCTTACGCATAAAGAAAACCTGAAGAATTACCTTGAGACTAATGGCACGCTTCCCGAGGCACTAAAGGAGGTTATAGATTATATACATATTGTAGCTATGGATTTAAAGCTTTCCAGTTCTACGGGTTTGAATAGTTATTGGGAGGCGCATCGTGTTTTTCTCGAAATTGCAGCTAAAAAAGAAGTTTTTGTCAAAGCAGTTATATGCGACTGCACCCAAGAAGGGGATTTATTAGACGGGTTGAAGATGATCCGGGAGGCTGCCAGGCATACAATTTTAATCCTGCAGCCTGATTCAGGCGCTAAGTATTCAGCCATGGAAGATAAATTGAAGCTTTTTAAAGATATATGCAGAAGAGAGAAGATAACCACTTGCGTTATTCCGCAGGTGCACAAGATTGCGGGGGTTAAATGAGAAGAAATGCCAAGTATTCCTACGAAGGTTTGCAGACAAAGATAAGGGTAATGAAGACCCCTAAGATAGAAGTTTGGAAGAATCAGTACCCGGATAAAATATATACTATCTGCCTTGATGTCCCGGAATTTACCTGTATTTGCCCGAAGACCGGCCTGCCCGATTTTGCCGCTATTAAAATCGAGTATTCTCCGGATAAGCTCTGCGTTGAGCTAAAGTCATTTAAGATGTACACTATATTTTACAGGAATATCGGGATATTCCACGAGCATCTTGCCAATAAAATGCTGGAGGATTTTGTTAATGCCTGCAGGCCGCGCTGGGCCAGGATAGTCTCTGAATTTAACCCGCGAGGGGGGATAAAAACTACAGTCATACGGGAATATAATATAGAATGAGAGTAATTGATTCGGAAAAGATAAAAAGGACCGTAGCGCAGTTATGTTTCAGGTCAAACTGTTTTCTGCGGCCTGATGTACTGGCTAAGATCAAATTAGCTTACAAAAATGAAAAGGATAAAAAGCCAAGGCAGGCCTTAGGGCAGATTATTGAGAATGCTAAGATTGCCCGTTGCGAAAAGATGGCGCTTTGCCAGGATACGGGGTTACCGATAGTATTTATAGAGGCAGGACAAAGTGTTGTGATTAAGGGTGATTTAAAAAGGGCTGTGCTTCAGGGCGTGGTTAAGGGCTACAAAGAGGATTGTTTCAGGGAATCAATTGTTTCCGATCCCTTAGTAAGAGGCAGGTCTTCTTACGCAGGAGCGGTTATCCATACGGATATAGTCAGGGGGGATAAGGTAAAGATTACTGTTATGCCAAAAGGATTTGGCTGTGAAAATAAGTCTTTCCTGAGGATGTTTCTGCCTACTACCAAGGTACAGGAGATTAAAGAATTTGTTGTTGATTCGGTTAAGCTGGCAGGGCCTGATGCCTGCCCGCCCTATGTTGTAGGTATCGGTATCGGAGGCAGTGCCGATTACGCCTGCCTATTGGCTAAGAAGGCTTTGTTAAGGAGCGTGCTGGTTTCAAAGGGAGCTGCACGTTCTCTAGAGAGGGATTTGCTTAATCGAATAAATAAGCTTAAAATCGGGCCGATGGGTTTAGGCGGTAAGGCTACCTGCCTGGCGGTTAATATTGAAACCTACCCCACGCATATTGCCGGTTTGCCGGTTGCCGTAAACATCAGTTGCCATGCCTTGCGTAGCGCAACAGCTATAATATGATAAATCTACTTAACTTATCAGCAGGGGATAATATATTATTCTCAGGTATCATTTATACTGCCCGCGACCAAGCGCATAAAAGATTAGCGCAGGATATAGGAAAAGGAAAGAAATTGCCTTTTGACATCTTTGGGTCGGTTATTTATTATTGCGGTCCCACAAGGGCTTGCCGTGGCAAAGTTATTGGATCCTGCGGCCCTACTACAAGTTCGCGTATGGATGAATTTACCCCTCTTCTGCTTAAAAAAGGCTTAAAGGCTATGATCGGTAAGGGGAGGCGTTCCAGGGAAGTAGTTGCGGCGATAAAAAAACATAAGGCAGTTTATCTTTTGGCTCCTGCGGGCTGCGGGGCGCTGGTCTCTAAATGTGTTAAGCAGGCCAAACCGGTTGCGTATCCTGATTTAGGGCCGGAGCAAATCTTAAGGCTTGAGGTGGAGAATCTGCCTCTTATAGTAGCTATTGATAGAATGGGAAGGAGTATTTATGGATAGGATTGACGGGCGCAGCAAAGATAAAATCAGGAAAGTTACTATTACTCGTAATTTTAACAAATACGCAGAGGGCTCATGTTTAATTGAGCTGGGGGGGACTAAGGTTATTTGTACGGCTTCGGTTGAAGAGAGTGTTCCGCCTTTCTTAAAGAATACCGGTACCGGATGGGTTACGGCTGAATACGGTATGCTGCCGCGTTCCTGCGATAAACGTATTCCGCGCGGAAAAGATTCCGGCAGGACCTATGAAATCCAAAGATTAGTCGGAAGGTCTTTACGTTCGGTAACCGAAATGAAGAATTTAGGGGAGAGGACTATCTGGCTTGATTGCGACGTGATACAGGGAGACGGCGGTACGCGTACAGCCTCCATCACCGGAAGTTTTATTGCTATGGTAGATGCTATTGCTAAGATTAAAAAGGCCGGTAAGATCAACGATATTCCGGTCAAGGATTACGTAGCGGCAACGAGTGTGGGTATAGTAAATAAAGAATTGCTGCTTGACTTATGTTATGCCGAGGACTCTAAGGCAGAAGTGGATATGAATATTGTTATGACCGGCAGCGGAGAGTTTATTGAGATTCAGGGTACCGCGGAAAAGGTACCTTTCTCCAAGCATAAAATGGATCAGATGCTGGAGTTGGCAAAAAAAGGTATCGAGGATTTATTCAGCCTTCAGCGCAAACTCGTCGGCGATCTTATCTAGGGGTTTATGGAATTAATAGTAGCTACAAAAAATAAGAAGAAACTTCAAGAGATAAAAATTATTTTAAGCGGGTTAAACCTTAAAATCAGTTCTTTGGCAGACTGCGCCGGAAAGATTAGAATAGTTGAAAACGGCAGAACTTTCAGAGAGAACGCCGTAAAAAAAGCAGTTAAGGTAGCAGCAGCAACCGGAAAATTGTCTTTAGGAGAAGATTCCGGGCTTTGCGTTGACGCCTTAAAAGGAGCTCCCGGCATATATTCATCGCGGTTTTCCGGAAGAAATAAAAGCGATACGCAGAATAATATTAAATTGCTTAAGCTTTTAGAGAGGGTGCCGCAAAATAAAAGAAAAGCGCATTATGTTTGCGCCGTGGCCTTGGCTGATAAAGGCGGGCTTTTAGGGGTTGTGGAAGGTAAATGCTTTGGCAGAATAGATCTTGTTTGTAAGGGCACAAACGGATTCGGCTATGATCCGCTTTTTATTATCCCTAAACATAAGAAGACCTTCGGACAACTTAGCGAAAGAATAAAGCATAAGATGAGCCACCGCTATCATGCGTTAAAGAAGGCCAGGAAACTGCTGGAGAAATATATTGTTAAGCAGTTAGCAAGTTGATATAATAAAAATTTACAACGAGGTACACCGCCATGTAAAGGCAAGTGTACCGTTTTGTTGCAAAGTTAAATTATTACAAAACGGGGCGTGGCTCAGTTTGGCTAGAGCGCTTGCTTTGGGAGCAAGAGGCCGTAGGTTCAAGTCCTACCGCCCCGATTTACTCGTTCTTAACAGTCGGTAAATCGGTACTTTGCCTACGGCAAAGTACCTTTACAAAAAAATGCGCCTGTAGCTCAAATGGATAGAGCAACTGCCTTCTAAGTAGTAGGTTGGCCGTTCAATTCGGCCCAGGCGCGCAATAATAGCAAGGGACGATCCCCGAAAGGGGATATGGCCCAGGCGCGCCAAAAATATGGGGAGCAAAATACAAAAAATATTAGGGTTAATCATTCTCGCAGCGGCTATTATTTTTGCCACCGGATATATGTATCTCTCGGTTATGGGCCAGGCGATCTTGACTAACCAGCTTCAGGAGATTACCCGTAAAAAGGTCAGCATAGGGTATTTTTTTATTTCACCAACCTTGAGGGTAGATGTCAAAGATTTAAATATTCAGGGCTTGGTAAAATCTCAGCAAGTATCAGTTTCTTTGAGTCTTTCCGGGTTATTAAGGGGAAAGCTTATTCTTAATCAGTTATTATTTATCAGGCCGGAGTTTTTTGTAAACAAGGTTCCTCCCGAGGTAACCAAATTTCCTGTACCAACGGAAGTAATTGCTCCGCCTGAAGCGGTTGAGGTTTTGCCTAAAGAGCTTAAGCCGGCGTCTTTTGGTATAGTAAGTTTAAATATTAGAGAAGGTAAATTAATTTTCGTCGATCAGACCGTAAAATCCGGGAGCATTAAGATAACCATTGAAAGAATAGATGCTTCAATAAAAAATATATTCCTTTATCCGTTTTCGGGCGTTACTGAGTTTAAGCTTGAGGCTGAAATTCCCTGGAGAGATAACGAAGAGAGAGGTAAAATAGAGCTAGAGGGTTGGATTAATTCGTTCAAGAAGGATATGCAGGCGACTTTAAAGGTCAATGATATTGATGCCGTGTATCTTTATCCTTATTATTCTAATTGGGTGGACCTGGATAAGGCGCGCATTGAGAGGGCGAAGTTAAATTTTTCGAGCGAAATTCACGGCTTAAACAACGATGTTACTGCTGATTGTTCTCTGGAACTTTCTGATATGGTGCGTAAGCCACTTGAGATAGGAGAGTCGGAGGCTAAGGCGTCCAAACTTACAAATGCAGTATTGGACAGATTTAAGGCTCAGGATGAAGGCAACGTTAAGTTAAAGTTTACAATTAGGACTAGGATGGACAGCCCACAGTTTGGTTTTGATAATTTCAAGTCGGCCTTTGAGGATAAGCTTATGAAGGGCCGCAGTACCTTAGGGTTTAGATTGCAGGATACTTTATCTATTCCGGTTAAGACGGTTGAGAGTGGAGTCAGGAGTTTTACGGATTTATCGCGTGCGATGATTGACGGTATCTTTACTATCGGTAATGAGATTAGAAAGTCAACCGGCGATTTGATTAATCGCGGCGAGAGTAAAGAAGAAGATTAGTTCTTTGATATAATTTAGCTATGCCAAATAAAAAATGTGAGATTTGCGGTAAAGAGTTTTATGCAAAACCATTTCATTTAAATAAAGGGTGGGGAAAGTATTGTTCAATAAAGTGTCGTTCTAA
>JAQTTQ010000042.1 GCA_028710685.1 Candidatus Omnitrophota bacterium
ACGGTCATAAGCCCACTCACGCTGGGCATCGGTATGGTGTACATAAAGACAAAAACGGGCTCCTCTGCCGGCGGCAGTCCATTGCATCATTTGCAGGTCCCCATCGGAATTGCCGAACGAGGCAATCGGTCGACGACCAATGTAAGACTCGATGTCTACGGGCTTACCTTCTTTATCATCGATGAAGCTAAACTCAGAAGTCTCCACGAGTGCCGGCATACCATCATTTCGAAGTTCAAACTTCATCTTGTTACTGGTTCCAATGACTTGTTCAGGTGGTATACCATAGACCCTTTCCGACCATGGACGCATAAACTCAACGCTGCCACCGGAGACAATATAAGTTTTGAATCCGTTCGCGCGTAAGTAAACAAGCAGTTCAAGCATAGGCTGGTATACCATCTCTGTATATAACCGCTTGGTTTCAGGATGTCTTGCGGTAGAGATCCAGTCCTTAACGGATTTTTCAAATTCATCGGTGGTCATTCCCGACTGCGTAGCTATAAACATTGCCATGAGTGCATGATCACCTCCGGCTAACGCAGAGTTCAGGTCGCCTTTGAGCACAGAGGCGAAAGGCTCCTGGTCTATCCACTCCGGATGATTCGACGCGAGTGCTTTGATACGCTCAAAAGCAAAGTAGTACTGAAAATATACCGGCTGCTCCGCCCAAAGTGTGCCGTCATTATCAAAGGTAGCAATACGTTCCTGAACCGGTACGAAATTCTGCGAACTGGGGTTCGTCACATCCTCAACAAAGGCGATAATGGCTTTTTTAGGTGCGGTGTCATTCCAAGAAGGCAGCGGATCCACAACAAAAGCTGTGCCAATCTTTTGCATCTTTGCCTGCATCGCAGGGCTTAATTTCTTCACAAGCTCTGCATTATACGAACCGGTAGGCATTGGTTTTATAGTCGGGTCATTAGTGGGATTAAAATTGTATATATCAGCACCGACTATCTGCTCTGCCGCAATTGCATATGAACGCGATTTCGCAGCAAGCGATCCCTCTTTAACTGCCGGATCAACGTTGGTGGTAACAATTGAAACTGTATTATCGCTGTTAAGATAGATCTGGAAAGTACGGAACTGCTGCGGGAAATCTCTTAACGATGAAGTTTCAACATGCCAGAAGCCTTTCTCGGGAGCGTTAACCGGATCAGGCGATATAAATGCCTTAACGGTATTTAAATGACGATGCCCCGAAACCCACAGGATTAAATTGGGATGACTTTGAAGTTCAGCAATCAGATCCGGCAGGGTTACGGCATTCTTAGGATCAGTCCACCAACCCATCTCAGATTTAGGCGCGGTCACTTCCACACCTATTGGTACGTGCGCAGCGATAATCATCAGCTGACCAGCAGCATCTCCATCCGCAAGTTCTTTTTTAAGCCAATCCCAGCGCTCTTGATCAAGGAAACCATGCCCATGGATGTCAAAAGAACCATCGTCATCCCTTTGAGTATCATCAAGCACAATAACCTTGATTGGTATAGCTGTATTCGGCACAAAGCTATAACAGGCAAATCCTTTATCCGCGTCAACCAAGTTGAAACCGTGGCCAACCGGGCTTGTTGATGTTTTAAAGAACTCTTTCATCCACTCATCCCTCTTAAGTGAACGGCGGTTCCAATCAGCTGCGATCTTTGGAGGACTCTTAAAGTCTGTAACAGGCCCTGCATGTTTTATATCACCGTAAGGGGTTAAACCATCAATTACGCCCATATAATAATCACGGTTATTTATCATTGTGGGATTTGCAAGAATATCTGCCGTAGCAAATACTTCATCGCTAATATAGGACTGTCGAAGATCCTTTCTGGGGCCATAGTCCACTGGAATTGAACCCATCCAGAAATGATCGTGATTACCCATGGTCTGATACCAAGGAATTGACTTATCAAGCCCTGCTGCCTGATAAGGTTTCTGATAATCTATGCTCTCGGCTCCTATATGAGCCCCGGAGCTTGGGGTAATGGCCTTACCATCAAGAACATCAATATACCACCTGAGTTCGTTGTACTGTGTACTGTTACAGGTATCTCCCAGAGAAATGCCAAAATCAAAAGGATTTTGTTTATGAAGGGCGTTTATCGTTTGGACAGCAGCATCCAGAACATGGGTAGTATACAACATAATTCCTGAATATAGTGAAGCGCCAACCGGTAATTTAGGATGCAGGCGTTGAAGATAAATCAACTGATTAGGAGATTCTTTATCAGTTATATGGATATCGGTTATAATAAAGAAATTCAAAAGTTTTGCTTTTTTAGTGACCGCTGTTCCATCGTAAAAAGCCGGCATAATATCGGTTCGCGTTACGTATTTAAGAGGATCGCCAAACGTCCAGTTGCCATATCCGTATTGCTTGTATTTTGAAATCTCGTCGAGGCGAATCGCCTGCGCAGGTTTTGCGGAAGGCACAACTGTCCTCTGAGCCGTAGTAAAAACATCGTTGTCGATCGGGTATCCTTCGAGTTGACTTTTCTTGACGACACTTTTTGAGCACGCTGAACACCCCATTAAAGATAAAACTAGTATGTTCATTAAAAAAATTAAACAGAACTTTTTGCATCCATAAGATAATTTCATAGCTATTGAAATAATTGTTCTCATCGTAGAGTCCTTTGCAATTACTACTTTGTTTTGCCCTGATTAGCTACTGCTTCCATGGCTTTTTTTACCGCTTCCTGGTCGCCTAAGTAATAGCTTTTTGACGGCTTTAATTTATCATCTAACTCATATACTAAAGGGATACCGGTTGGGATATTTAAGTTAACAATCTCTTCATCAGAGATATTATCCAGGTATTTGACCAAAGCACGCAAAGAATTTCCGTGCGCAGCAATTATCACCTGTTTACCGTTCATAACATCCGGCGCAATTACCTCATGCCAATAAGGCAAGAACCTCTCTACTGTATCTTTCAAACACTCTGTTAAGGGTAAATCTTTTGAAGCGACATCTTTGTAGCGTGCGTCATTACCCGGGTAACGTGGATCATTTTTATCTAATGCCATGGGGGCAATATCATAACTTCTCCTCCAGATAAGTACCTGCTTTTCCCCGTATTTTTCCGAAGTCTCAGATTTATTTAACCCCTGCAAAGCACCGTAATGCCTCTCATTCAGCCTCCAAGAGTTATAAACCGGTATCCACATTAAATCCATTCCATCCAAAGTTAACCAGAGAGTCCGGATCGCCCTTTTTAAAACAGACGTATAAGCGATATCAAAAACAAAACCTTCCTTCCTAAGTACCTCTCCGGCCTTTTGAGCTTCCTCTATACCCTTTTCAGAGAGATCAACATCTGTCCAGCCAGTGAAACGGTTTTCTTTATTCCAAATACTTTCTCCATGTCGCAATAAAACTAGCTTTTTCATTATGAATTCTCCCCTGATAAATCTACTGCTTTTATACCCCGTTGATTCTATTACAGATTGAGAGCCTTTATATACTCAAAATAAAAATTGAGCCGCAACAACATTTATCCTTTTTGCACTAACTTATTCTTCCGCAAAACTGGCGTTTATAATACACCTACTAACGCCACCTTTTCCTTACGTGTGAGACGCTTGATTGCGGCTTCGCGCTTGAGAGCTTCGCTTCGATTCAGGACCTCTGCAGTATACACCAATGTTACCGGAGCTCTAAATCTTGTGAATCTTCCTCCGTTACCGCTGTTATGGTCTTTGAGCCTTCGTTCTAAGCTATTGGTTATACCGGTGTAGAGTTTGCCGTCTTTACATTCAATCATGTAGACGTAGTAGGGCATGGGAAAAATATCTCTTAGGTCCCCGCCTCCCTTACTATGCGATAGCAAGGGAGTCGAGGACCAAATTTCCTGTCATCTAAATAGCTGTAAATTTGGGTCCCTCTCGTATTAGTAGAGGGGAAACCTCTCTAAATACATTAGCCTAATTATATGCGTAATGCCTCAATATATCAAGAATATTTTGGATTTAGAGAGGTTATTTTCCTCGCTAGTATGTCCGAAATGTCCAGTCTTTTCTGGCTGGATTTGCCGTAACTATTTGAGGGGTAAAGTTTTACTTCTTGTCCATCATGGAAAGGCGGACATTAAGCTACTTGCAAAGAAGAACTCCCCCCCTAGAAACCTTGGGAAATGAGATTTTTAATCCTCAAGCTCGGCGATCCTTTAATCTTTTCCAGTTTTATCTTTTTCATTGCACTACGCATAGTTATCTAAATAATACAACCTAGTGTGCTTGAGCAATTCTATGAATAATCTCAGAGATAAAAGTCTGGTATTTGATCCCCAGCTTTTGGGCCCTTTGCCTAATGCTAGCCAGGTCGCGGCTGTTCACGCGAACATTCAAAACAGCGTCTTTCTTTCTTACGGCTATAGCTTCGGCTATAGCTTCAAAATCGTTCTTTCCTACATTAATATATTCTCCTTTTAAGAGGCTATCCTCAACAGCTTTTTCCTGTCGTGTTAAATTAATTTTTCTCATTTTAGTTCTCCTTTTTTGTAAAGTTTTGAATATTTTCTGCTAGGATATAGCGTTTTTAAAAATATGTAATTCTTTTCTTCAATATAGGGAACAATCCAAATATAGCTCTTAAACTTAAAAAGCATAATATCTTGATTTATTCTTTTAGGGTGCCTCTTAACAGCAATTAACTCTGAAGAAATAATGTCCTCAAAGGAGGCGCCTCTTGTTTGTTTCAGTCTTTCGCTCTTTAACTGACTCCAGCGTATGTCTTTCATTCAACCTCTTTATTGTATATACAATTGTATATTAAATACGTGTTGATGTCAAGCAAATATTTTAGTTCCCTTCGGTTTCTTTTTATACAGAGATTCTACCTCACTAAGACTTAACCTATTGCCAGATATAGCGTAAGTTTTCTTCTGTTTGCGTTAAATCAATCGCATCTTTATACAAAGCACACGACTTCATCCCTGTAGGTCTTCCACATAACTTTTTAATATCGTTTCAAATGGATATATAATATTTTTTCTTATAGAATTATATCTCAACACATCTTTATAATCAAGGAGTAATTACTATGCACAAATACTAGGAATTCACTCAAAAGAATATGTTTAGTGAACTTTTATCTTTATTGGACAGAATGACGCAGGAGAAATTAACTCATCAAACCTTAGGAGAAATACGCCTAATAAAGACCGGCAAAAAGGATTCGCCATAGAAAGTCTCTCTGCATACAGATTAGGTATTTCCAAGAATCTTAAATAGAGATATAATATAAACTATACCTATACACCTATGCAACAAAGTGCATAGGACAAAAAAACTAAGTCTGATATTAAGAAGGGCTAAATATAATTAAAACTAGGAAAAAATGAAAAAAATAATACCACTGTTTATTCTGTTGTTTTTTATTTCCATACTTCAAACTCAGCCCCTAGAAATATTCTCCCAGGATTTAAATCGTGACAATAAAATAAACAAGGAATTTATAAATTTAGAAAATAAACCTAATGGTTCTCCTTTTGGGGTCTTAGAGTTTCTGAATTGGAATCACGACTGGAACCGCCATCATTACTCCAACCGGGTTTCCCTTGAAAAAGCGGTTGCCTTAATGAAAGATGCGGGCATTAGCTGGGTAAGGGTAGATTTTATGTGGGAGGATATAGAGCCAAGAAAGGGAAAATTAAATTTCAAAAAGTATGATGCTATTGTTGAACTATTAACAAACAACGGCATTAATATATTGGGGCTATTAAGCTATAGCGCATCTTGGGCAGGCCCGGCCTGGAATTCCCCTCCCTATAACGATGGATCTTTTGTTACCTACGTAGCTAATATTATTAGCCGTTATAAGGATAAGGTAAAGCACTGGGAAATCTGGAATGAACCTGATGATACGCAGTATTGGGTACCTCAAGATGGCATGGTGCGTTATACTCAATTGCTAAAAAAGGCATACACTAAGGCTAAAGAAATTGACCCTGAGTGTAAAATACTAAATGGCGGACTGTCAAAATCCATTACCTTGTCTTTAAAAAGGATATATAAAAACGACGGGCAGGGTTACTTTGATATACTAGCAATACATCCCTATGTTAACCCTCTATATGAAATAGATGTTGCCCGGCTAACAGGCCTGTATAATGGGTGTAAAAAGATTATGCGGGAAAATGGCGATGATAAAAAAATCTGGTTTACTGAATTAGGCGCTCCAGGAGTAAAATCTCCATCAAAGTCAAATGCTTGGTGGTTTGGCGTAAGCCCAACAGAAGCACAACAAGCTGCCTGGATTAAAAGGGTATACACGGAAATTTTGCCTGAATTGCCGGATTGCGAGAAAATATTCTGGGCTTTTTTAAGAGATACCAACGGGTATTGGCGAAATGGAATTGACTATTTTGGCTTGGTGCGGAAAGATTTCTCCAAGAAACCTGCTTTTAATGCTTACAAAGAATCGGTAGAATTATGGGATACCTTATTAAAAAATAGGAAACCGAAAGAGAAATTAAGAGGTGTATCACCTTGGTAAAAGCCCGGATATAAATTACAACCTCGCAGAAAAATGGAGCCTTAAACAGTAGAACTTTCCTCTATCCATTTCTCTAAAGTTTCAAGATCCCAAGCCAAACGTTGCGTTGACCTGCTTTCTAAGGCCTTAGGAGCAACTGCTTTTTCGCACCCCTCAATAAACATACCTCTGATTTTCATCCAGGCTTTTCCTGCCAGGCTAGCATTTTTCATTTTATAAAAATTATTAACCTCCCACTCCACCCAAGCATTTTTAT